>NZ_JBFATS010000004.1:179848-427189 GCF_040678435.1 Streptomyces sp. NPDC052682
TTGTTTGGTTTGTGGTGGGTGCGGGGCGGTTTGCGCGGGTTGCGGGGGTTGGTGGTGGTTTTTCTCTTCTTTTTGTTTTTTTGCGTCACGGTCCGTGTGTGGGTTGGGGGGGCCCCCCCCCCCCCCGGGTTTCCGGCCACCTCCTTGGGCCCCCCCCGCCGCCGGGGGGCCCCACCACTTTCCTATGGGAAAACTCAGCGCTGCCGCTGCTTGTCCGCGGCCCGGCCGTTCGACTGCGCCGGCTTCTCGGACGGCTTCGCGCCCCCGGGCACCGCGGCACCCGGGCCCCCGCCCGCCCGGCGGCTCGGGGCGTCCTCGCGGTCCGCCGGCGTCCCCGGGCCGGGGCCGCTGTCCGAACGGCTCGGTGACGTAACCCTCCCCGGACCGGAGGGCGAGGCGGGACCGGAAGCCGTCGAGGGCGCCGCGGACGGGGACGCGGACGCGGCCGGCTGCCGCACGCTGGCGCGCGGGCTCTCCGGTGACACCGGGGGAGACGACGGCGTCCGTACGGGGGCGGAGCGGCTCGTGTCGGGAGCGGCCCGGTCGTCGCCGGTGTCCTGGCCCTCGGGGGCGATGGCCAGCACGGCTCCGAGCAGTGCCGTGAGCACGGCCGTACCGGTGACCAGCAGGGGACGGCGGGCGCCCATCCGGCCGCCGCGCTGAGCCGTCCGGGCCGGTACGAGGTCCCCGTCGGACAGGGCGGCCAGCACCTCGGCGCACCTGGCGGCGTCGGGCCGTGCCGTGTCCTCCAGCGTGGTCATGGCGCGCAGCAGCTCGGCGAGCGCCGGGGGCACCGAGGCCGGCACCACCGGCGGACGGTGCAGTCGGGCCACGGCGGCCTCCAGCGGCGTGCCGCCGTACTCGTGTTCACCCTTGAGGCACTCCAGCAGGACCAGGCCGAGCGCGTAGATGTCGGCGGGCGGCCCCACCGCCTTGCCCAGCGCCTGCTCCGGCGCCAGGTAGGCGGCGGTGCCGATGAGCTCACCGGAGGCCGTACGCCGGGTGGCGTCCATCATCCGGGAGATGCCGAAGTCGGTCAGGTGCGGGACGTCCGCGGCGTCCAGCAGCACGTTCGACGGTTTGACGTCGCGGTGCACGATGCCGGCCGCGTGCACTTCGGCGAGCGCCTGCGCGAGGGCACTGCCGATCCGGGCCACCCGCGCGGGTTCCATGGCCCCGGCCGAGATGCGCTGGGCGAGGGTGGGGCCCTTCACCAGCTGCATGACGAGGTAGGCGCACTCCTCGTGCCGTCCCGCGTCGTACACGGTGACCAGGTTCGGGTGCTGGAGCCCCGCCAGCAGGACGGCCTCGTCCGCGAAGCGTCCGGCCATCGCCGGGTCGGCGCCGGGCCGGAAGACCTTGAGGGCCACCGGCCGCTCCAGGCACAGGTCCACCGCCTCGTACACGTCGGCGGCGCCGCCGGATCCGAGTCTGGCTCCCAGCCGGTACCGGCCCGCCACCACGTCGGGGGGCGTGCGGAGGGGCGAGGGGAAGGCTGATCGGCGGGCCTTCATGTGAGGTCTCCCGTTGCTGCGGTACGAGCAGGGCGCGGACATCGACGTGTGGTGGCGTGTACCCGTCGTGGCCCGCGCCTCACCGCCGATGCGGCACGCGCCCGGCCGGACCCGTCCTGCGCGCCGCCCCGGTCCGCTCTACACCCGGCTCCGGCAGCCGTTCTGAGGTGCCCTCACAGCCGCCCCCTGCGGCGCAGCAGAAGCAGCCCCCCGGCAACGGCGCCGACCCCCGCGGCCGCCGTCCACGCCACCGCGTCCCCGGACCCGGTGGTGGCCAGGTCCCGCCCACCCCGGCGCGCAGCCGAAGCGGAAGCGGAAGCGGAGCCCGAAGCGGAAGCGGAGCCCGAAGCGGAAGCGGAGCCCGGAGCCGAAGCGGAGCCCGGAGCCGTTGCCGAGGCCGAGGCAGACGGAACAGCGGCCCCCTGCGCCGCCGGTGCCGGCGCAGCCCCGGTCACCTCACCCCTGTCCCGCGTGAACGCCAGCGTCCCGAACCCCAGCTGGTCGAACCCCCCGCTGTTCGGCCCGTAGTCCCCGCCCCCGCCCTCGGGCGCCGCCTTCGCCGCGGCCCGGGTGAGGTACGAGGCCGCCAGCCCCCGCCGTTTGGTGTAGTGGTTGGCGATCATCGCCCAGATCGGCCGGGTCATCCCCGGGTCGACCGGCGCGGCCCTGGTGGCCGTCTCCTGCCCCGACCACCCGCCGACCGCCCCCTTCTTGCGCGTGTTGGCGGTGTACGGCACGTGGCCGCCCAGGCTCCACCTGGCCACGTACTGCGCCCCCTTGAGGAACCGGTTGTCGTCGTAGCCGTACAGGTCGATCCCCTGGTTCCAGGCCATCTCGCACACCGCGCCCATCAGCCCCACTCCCAGCAGCGCGTGCCCCTGGTCGCGCCCGGCCTCCACCCACTCGGCGAGCCCGTCGTCGTGCACGACGGGGATGGCGTGCCGTATCGCACCCATGCCGTCCCCGTGCTGGAAGTACTCCACGGCCCGCCCGACCCGCTCCCGGTCGTCGCAGAAGATCCCGGTGGCGAGGACGCAGGCCAGGGCGGTGAGGTCCCAGTTGGGCCAGTAGTTGGTGACGACGGCACCGTTGTGGCGGGCCAGGAAGCTCTCGCTCAGCGGGCTGAACACCTCCAGCAGCATCCGCTGGAACCGCTCGAGCGCGAAGTCCGGGTGGTCGCGCACGAGTTCGGCGGCGTTGGCGAACTGGTACCCGTACAGACCGGCGGCCAGGAACCGGTCGGCGCTGCCCTCCAGCCGGGTCAGCCGCGCCGACCAGGCGTTGAGGATCGCCACGGCGGTGTCGGCGTGCGCGGCCTCGCCGGTGATGTGGTGGCGCAGGGCGTTCTGGTAGGCCGCGTGGATGTCGTAGTAGAGGATCGCGTAGTTCTGCGGGCTGCCCGCCCCCCGGTACACCACCGGCTGCGGGTTCGGCTTCCAGCCGCTTCGGGCATGCCGGTTGGCGGCCAGCTTGGCGTACCCGGCGGTGTACGGCTCGGCGCCCGCCTTCACCTTCGCCGCCATACGGGCCAGGTCGGCGCGGGTGTGCAGCAGCCCGGGGTGGGCGTAGCGGGCACCCGCCGCGGCGGCGGGGGCGGCCACCGTGGCGAGTCCGGCGGCGGCGCCCGCCGCCACACCCGTGGCCTTCAGCATGCTCCGGCGGCTGATCTGTCGTGTCACGTGCCTCGTACCTCAACGTCGTCAGTGGTGTGCCTGCGAGGGGGACGGTGAGGAGACGCGGCGGACCGGCGGCGATAACAGAAATCCCCCGAGTCGCGGTGCGGCCCGGGGACGGGTATAGTGATCTACGTCCGGCCGGGACAACTCACCACGGCCGGTCACGCGTTGGTGGTCCAAGGAAAGACGCCCCGCTTCCTGCGGGGAGATGCAGGTGCAAGGCCTGCCCGGCGCTCGGCGAGAAGACCCCAGTCCTGCATGGCAGGGCCGGGGTCTTCCGCGTTCGGAGTCTGTGTGGGTACGGAAGGCCAGGACGAGCCGTCTCGCCCGGCCCCCGCTCCGCCTCAGCCCCGCCGGTCGGCCACCGCCCAGGAGGCCAGCGCGACAGCCCCGGCCACCCCGAACACGGCAGGCCAGGCCCCCACCTTCTTGGCCAGCGGATGGGACCCGGCGAACGCGGCGACGTACGCGGCCGTCAGTGCCCCGGCCGCCTTCCCGCCGGCCCGCTGCCGCCACTGCTGCGCGGCCGCCGCCCCGGCCACGGCCAGAACGGCTCCGCCGAGCTGCCGCTTGCCCGTCCAGCGCGCCACGCCGTACCCGCCGACCAGCCCGCCCGCGGCGACCACCGCACCGGGAACCTTCGCCATACCTGCCTCCTGCCGTACCGCACCGACGGGGATGCCCCCTGCAGCTCCCGAGGCTAACCCCTCCAACCTGAGTCGAGGCTTGTCAAGTTTCCTCCCCCGAGCTATATAAGAAGAAGACCGTAGGGCATCGCATGGAGAGCGCCTGAGGGAAGGAGTGAACTGTGATGCTCATGCGTACGGACCCGTTCCGCGATCTCGACCGACTCGCGCAGCAGGTCTTCGGCGCCACTCGCCCGTCCGCGATGGCGATGGACGCCTACCGGTCAGGGGACGAGTTCGTCGTGCATTTCGACCTCCCCGGCATCGACCCCGAGTCGATCGAGCTGGATGTCGAGCGCAACGTCCTCAACGTGCGCGCCGAGCGGAAGTCCCCCGCCCCCGACGGGGCCGAGCTGGTGGTCGCCGAGCGTCCCACCGGCATCTTCACCCGCCAGCTGTTCCTGGGCGAGACCCTCGACACGGAGCGCATCGAGGCCGCGTACGACGCCGGCGTCCTGACCCTGCGCATCCCGGTGGCCGAGCAGGCCAAGCCGCGCCGTATCCAGATCACCGGCGGAGACAGCCGCAAGCAGCTCAACAGCTGATCCAGATCCCCCGCAGGATCCACCGCCAGGGGATCCAGCAGAAGCGTCCCGCGGGCACCCGCCCGCGGGACGCACTCACCCACGTCTGACGCGTCCCGGAGGGGCGACGGCCCCGGAGCACCCCGGCCCGGCGGACGACGGCGGCACGGCACGCACACCTTGCGGCGCGGCACGTACCGCGCGTACCGAGTACGGCAGGCGCCGCGCGTAGCGAGTACGGTAGGCGCCGCGAGCACCGAGTATCGCGGGCGCCGCGGGTGCCGCACGCAGGCGCCGCACCGCACGCGCGTGCACGGCGGCACCACACCGCAGAACCGCCGGCCCCGTCCCCCGCCGGGCCGGTCCACGGCCCCGGAAGGCCCCCTCGCCCCGCCCCGGCGCGCCGCAGGACCCGGAGGAGGAGCCCGCACATGAGCGTGACGACGGTGCCCAGCGTGACGACGACGCCGGCGACCGTGACCGCGACCACGGACACGTCCCCCAGCCCGAGGACCCTGATCCCGGCCCCGGCCGCGGCCCGCGGCCGGCGCTCCCGGGACGACGACGCCCGCTGGGGCGAGCTGATCGACGCGGTACAGGAGGCGGGCCGGTACCCGACCCGCGCGGAGGCGGAACGCGTCACCCGCATCGTGCTGTCCGCCCTCGGCGGCCACGTCATCGGCGACGAACGGGTCGACCTCGCCCAGGTCCTGCCCGAGCAGGCCGCCAGGGTGGTCGCCTCCCAGATCCCGGCCACCCGTCAGCTGAGCGCGGCGGAGTTCGTCGACTCGGTCGCCGCCCGCATCGAGGGAGCCACGTCCGCCACGGCCCGCTGGGACGTCAGCTCGGTCCTGAGCGTCCTGCCGAAGCTGGTCGGCGACGACCTCGTGACCCGCATCCTGGCCCAACTCCCCGCGGGCTACGCTCTGTTGTTCGGCCGGGCGGACCTGAATCCAGCGCCGTGACCCCCGCCCCCCGCGGGGCGGTCGCCGCCCGGCCGCCCGCTGGAGGCAACCACCCCGCGGAGGGGAAAGCCGGCCCTCCACCGGCACCCACCCCCACACCCGGAAGCGAAGGGCCACGTGACCACCCACCCAGAGGGCCAGACGGCGATCCTCACCACCCCCGACGGCACCCGCCTCGCCTACCGCGACCACCACCCCGCCCCTGCGGAAGCGGCCGGTCCGCTCCTCCTCCTGCACGGCCTGGCCGGTCACCAGGGCGAATGGGACGCCCTGGCCCGCCGTCTCCGCTCCGACGGCCATCGCGTGGTGACGTACGACGCCCGCGGCCACGGCGCCAGCACCCGCGTCCCGGCGTCCACGAGCCGCGCGGCCCACGTCCGGGACGCCGTCACGGTGATCGGGGAACTGTCCCTGGCCCCCGTCACCCTCATCGGCCAGTCCCTCGGCGGCCACACGGCGATGCTGCTGGCCGCGGACCACCCCGACCTGGTGCGCTCCCTGGTCCTCGTCGAGGCGGGCCCGGGAGGCCCGAACCCCGACCTGCCCGGCCGGATAGCGGGCTGGCTGGACAGCTGGCCGACCCCCTTCACCTCCCTGGAGCAGGCAAGGGACTTCCTGGGCCACGAGGCGTGGACGAGAACCCTCCGCAAGCGCGGGGACGGCTGGTACGCCTCCTTCGACCGGGACGTGATGATCGACTCGGTCGCCGAACTCGCCACCACGGCCTACTGGCCCCAGTGGTCACGGATCACCTGCCCCACCCTCCTCGTGCAGGGCGAGAACGGCACGATGCGCCCCGGCGAACCGGAGCGGATGCTCACCCTGCGCCCCGGTACCCACCACCGGCTCATCCCCGGCGCGGCCCACGACGTCCACCTGGACCAGCCCGACCGCCTCCACCAGGCCATCAGGACGTTCCTGCGCACCCCGCCCGCCTCCCCTTGACCTCAAATCGCCATGCTGGGATAGGTTGATGACGTACCGTCAGCCACGTCAGGAGGACGCGTGAACACCACGACCGGGGACACCGCGCCGCCCCTCAAGGACTACCCGCCCGAGGAACTGGCCGCCCAGCCCATCGGCGGCTGGACCGGCGAGGCCTACCGCAGAGTGGTCGGGGCCCTCCGTGCCCAACTGGCCGTGGAGAACCTCACCCAGCCCCACTGGTGGACCCTCAACCACGCGGCCGGCTCCCCCGGCACCTGGACCCGCGCGGCCCTCACCGCCCGCCTCACCCCGTACGACGACCAGGACAGCGACTTCGACGCCGTCTACGACGACCTGATCAGCCGGGGCTGGCTGACGGAGGACGGCGAGACCGGCACCCTGACCGTCACGGAGGAGGGCGAGGCGGCCCGCCTGCGCGCCCGGGACCGCAACGCCCAGGTCCACGAGCGCGCCCACCAGGGCGTCGACCCGGCCGACTTCGTCACCACGATCAACGTCCTGCGCCGCATCGTCGCCAACCTGGGCGGCAACGGAAACCTGCCCGACTGACAGACAGCCGAGAGGGGACGACGTGCGGCTGCGCTGCGCTGTGCTGGACGACTTCCAGAAGGTGGCCGCGGAGGTCACCGACTGGTCGCCGATCGCGGACGAGGTGGAGGTCGTCTCCTTCGACACCCACGTCGGCGATGAGGACGCCCTCGCCGCGGCGCTCGGCGGGTTCGACATCGTGGTGACCCTGCGGGAGCGCGTCCCCTTCCCCGGTTCCCTCATCGCCCGGCTGCCGCGGCTGCGGCTGCTCATCGCCTCCGGCATGCGCAACTCGGTCATCGACTACGCGGCGGCCGAGGCGCACGGCGTCACCGTGTGCGGCACGGCCAGCCTCTCCACGCCCCCCGTCGAACTCACCTGGGCCCTGCTCCTCGGCCTCGCCCGGGGCATCGTGGAGGAGAGCACCGCCCTGCGCACCGGTGGCCCCTGGCAGTCCACCGTCGGCGCCGACCTGTACGGCCGCCGTCTGGGTCTGCTCGGCCTCGGGAAGATCGGCAGCCGGGTGGCCCAGGTGGGCCTCGCCTTCGGCATGCGGGTCAGTGCCTGGAGCCAGAACCTCACCAGGGAACGCGCCGACGAGGTGGGCGTCGAGCTCGCCGCCGGCAAGGAGGAGCTCCTTTCGACCAGCGACTTCGTCTCGGTCCACCTCGCCCTCGGCGACCGCACCCGCGGGCTCCTCGGCCCCGCGGAACTCGCCCTGCTCCAGCCGACCGCCTACCTGATCAACACCTCCCGCGCGGCGATCGTCGACCAGGACGCCCTCCTCACCGCCCTGCACGAGGGCCGGATCGCCGGCGCCGGCATCGACGTCTTCGACATCGAGCCGCTGCCCGCCGGCCATCCGATGCGCACGGCACCTCGCCTGCTGGCCACCCCCCACCTCGGCTATGTGTCGCAGGCCAACTACGAGACGTACTACGGCCAGGCGGTCGAGAACATCCGCGCCTACCTGGACGGGTCGCCCGTACGGGTCCTCCCGTCCTCCTGACCGGCGGCCGGCCACGCCGCCCGCGGACCGGTGATCACGCTCTAGTCCACCGAGGCGATCGCCGTCTCGAGGGCGGCCGTCTCCGTGCCGTCGGCGAGGGTGGCGGTCACGCGGTAGTACGTGGTCGTGCCCTTGGGCAGGGTGGTGTCCGTGTACGTCCAGCCGCCGCTGTCGCCGCGCGTCTGGACGTCGACCTTGTCGAAGACATGCGTCGACCGGTTCCAGCGGTAGACGGTGAAGCCGGTCACCTTGCTGCCGTTGGCGCCCGTGTCGCTGCACCACCAGCGGACCGAGCCGTTTACGTCGCTGGAGAGGTGGCCGAGCGGGCTGTCGCCCACGGCCGGGCCGGCGTCGGCGTCGGGGCGCAGGTCGAGCTCGGTGACGTCCTGGACGGCGGCGCCGGTGTCGGGGGTGAGCTGGTTGCCGTACTGGTCGACGGCGACGACGCTGTAGCGGACGCGCTCGCCATCGGCGACCGTGCGGTCCAGGTAGTGGGTCTGTGTGACCTCCTTGGGCCCGAGGGTCCAGGCGTCGATGAGCGGCTTGTAGACCCACGCGCCGTCGACGAGGGTGCCCCGCAGGATGCGGTAGTGGTCGAGACCGGGGTCGTCACTGGCGTCCCAGCTCAGCGAGACGCCGTTCTCCTGGGCGGTGGCGGTCGTGCCCGTCACCGGGGGCGGCGGCGTGCTGTTCCCGGCGACGGTGACCGGCATCTCGACGGAGGGGGTGCCCCCGTTGCCCGCGCCGTCCACCGCCACGACCGCGTAGTAGTACGTGGCGCCCGGCGGCGGGGCCGCCTCCGTGTAGGACGTGCCCCGGATGCCCGAGGCGACCTCCACGACCGTGCGCCCGCTCTGCGTGCGCGGTTTGTCGTGGCGCAGGACCGTGTACCCGACGAAGTCCTCGCTGGTGACCTCCGACTTGTCCCAGGTCAGCGTGACTCCGCGCTCGTCCTCGACCGCCGTCGCGTGGTACGCGGTGTCCACGGGGCCCGTCGTGTCCCGCGTGTAGAACTCCGCCGTACCGGAGGCCGCCGACTCGTTGCCGTGCGTGTCGACCGCCGTGACGACGTAGGAGTACGTGTGCCCGGTCTGCGGCAGCGGCTGCTCGTACCAGGTGCCGCTGAGCGGCTTGTCGCCGTTCAGCCGGTTCTCCGCGGTGAGTGGGACCGGCCCGCCGGCGGTGGAGCGGTACACGTTGTACCCGGCGAGGTCCGCCTCGGTGTTCCCGTACCAGGAGAGGCCGGCCTTCTCGGAGTAGAAGGGCCGCGAGGAGTCCTCGACCCCCTTCGGCGGGGCGGGGGCGCTCTCGTCGACGGTGGTGACGGACTTGTCCGCCGTACCCGCGGACTCGTTGCCGGCCTTGTCGTAGGCACGGACCTCGTAGTAGTAGACCGCGCCGTCCTTCGGCAGCGTGGTGTCCGTGTACGAGGTGGAGGCCGTCGTGGCCAGCGGCTTGCTGCCGTACGAGGTGCCCTGCAGCCGGCGGTACACGCGGTAGCCCGCGAGGTCCATCTCCTTGTTGGCCGCCCAGCTGAAGTCGGCCTGGTGCGAGGAGTTGTACGTGAGGGAGGTGCCGGTGGGGACGAGGGGCTTGACCGTGTCGACGGTGGCGGAGGTGCGGGGCAGGTAGTCCGCCTTGACGTTCGCGGCGCCCGTCCAGTTGACGAAGTCGAAGCGGAGGGTGTGCGTCCCGGAGGGGATGGTGATATTTACGGTCTTCGTCTGGGTCGTCGACACGTTCTTCCAGATGTCGACCTTGCGCGTGCCGTCGAGGTAGACGCGCAGGCCGTCACGGGTCGCGACGGGGATCGAGAACGGGCCGCCGGAGCCGAAGTCCCGGGTGACCGTCCAGCGCACGGCGAAGTAGTTCGCGGGCAGCCCGGCGGCGGGGGCGCCGGTGCCCCAGTTCTCATCGATCCTCGCGTCGCAGTCGGTCTTCTTCGGCGTACCGGAGAAGGTCGTGTTCGCGTAGAACTGCCGCTTGAAGACGGGCGACTTACAGGTCACGGTCGCCGTGGCGGCACCGGCGGCCGACGTGCACGTGAGCAGGGCTCCGGTCGTCGCGAGGACGGTGGTCGCGGCGAGGGCGGACGCACGAGTGGCTCGGTTCATGCCTTCCTTCGTTCTGGGTCGGCGGGGGAGGAGACGGTGTCCTCCCACCGCCGACCAGACCTTCGGCGAGGGCGGGGGGTTGCCCGCACACCACATGTGGCGTACCTCACACATGACCGGAGGGCTCGCGCCCGCCCTTCACTCGCGGGCCCGCCGACGGCCGTGGCATGCCCCCTGCCGGCCGCCCTAAATAGGTCGCGGCCCGCCCCGCCTTCCGCGATCCTGCAACGGCCATCACCACCACCCACGCCAGGGAGCGGGCCGTTGCATCCCACCATCCGCCACATCACCTTCGACTGCACCGGCGATCCGTACGAACTCGCCCAGTTCTGGGGCGCGCTGCTCGGCCTGCCCCTCTCCGACGACGACAAGCCCGGCGACCCGGAGGCCCTCCTGGAGGACCCCTCCGGAGGCCCCGGCCTGCTCTTCGTCCGCGTCGAGGAGGGCAAGGCGGCCAAGAACCGCATCCACTTCGACCTCAAGCCGGCCGGCCGCACCAGGGCGGAGGAGGTCCAACGCGCCCTCCACCTCGGCGCCCGCCAACTGGCCGACCACACCCGCCCCGACGGCCGGGGCTGGATCGTGCTGGCCGACCCCGAGGGCAACGAGTTCTGTGTGGAGCGGGGGGAGCTGGGCTGACGGCCGGCCGCCCTGAGTACAGGGCCTGCTTGCTCAGGTCTTCCTCAAAAGAGTTGCCCCGTAGGGCACGTTGTTCACATGATCATTACGCCGCGCCGCTCCCTCCGGCCGCCTGACCAGCGGCCGAAGACCGACGCCCTGGCGCGGCACGCATGACCGATCACCGCGCTGAACGCTCGACACACAGTCAGCGCGACAACAGAATCAGGGGGAAGACATGACCGCGTCCACGTCGTCCAGGAGACTGCGTGAGATCGCCGCGCTGACGGCGGCGGCCGTCGCTCTCTCGGTGGCGGCACCGCTGGCGAGCGCCACGGCCGCCGAGCGGGCCACCTCGACGATGCCGGGGACCGCCGTGGCCGCCGAGGCGGAGACCGGCCTCGACGCGCTGGAGTCCCTGGACGAGGAGACCGCCTTCGCCGGTCTGGAGGAGGCCCTCCAGATCATCAGCGACATCCCGGAAGAGGTCCTCGCCCAGGGTCAGGAGGCCACCGAACAGTGGCTGAAGCAGCGCCTCGGCGACACGGCGGGTGAGGGCCGTATCCAGCCGATGAAGTTCGACGCCGGCGGCTGCGCCCGCGGCATCCTGCTGGCCGTCGGCTCCAACGTGCTGGCCATCGGAAAGATCTACAAGGTCAAGAAGGCCATCGACAACCTCGGCGGCATCAAGAAGGTCGTCAAGAAGATCCAGGACAAGAAGAAGCGCGGCAAGAAGAGCTTCAAGAAGGCGATCATGGAGGTCTTCGAGGAGTCCGGCACCGGCCTCGGCGCCATCGCGGCGGAGATCCTGGGCGTCGACCAGGTCATCAAGAACTGCTGGTGAGTTACCGCGAGTTGAGGAAAGAGAGGGAAAGGAAGGCGCGACGATGCACACGGTTGCGACGATTCTTCAGTGGACCTTCCTCGTCGCCGGCTTCGCCGTCCTCGGCGCGGCCCTGGTGAGCTCCGTACGGATGAAGCTCTCCGGCGCACGGTTCGCCCAGGTCATCGAGAACCTGGAAGGCCGCTGGTTCGGAGCGGGATCGGTCCTGCTCGCCCTCCTGGTCGGCGCGGCGGCGATGACAGCGGCCGGACGCCTCACGGGCCACACCATCGGCATCGAACAGGCGGCCCTGGTCGTCTTCCCGCTCGCCCTGGTCGCGGCCTTCGCGGTACGCAGACTCACCGAGAAGCACGGCCACCGGACGATGGCACGAGCCTCGGGCCTGGTCCTGGCCCCCGCCCTGCTCGGCGCGGTGATGTCAGCGGCCGGCTGAGCAGGGGCCCCGACGCGGGGCGCAGCGACAGCTACGGCCCGTCGGACGCCGACTTCAGCCGTCCGGCGGGCCGTTCCGCTGCTTGCGGGGCGGGCGGGTTGCTGCGTTCCGGGCTCGAAAGGCCGGGGGGTCTGAGGAACTCGGCCGTCCGGCGTGCTGTGCCACTGCCCTCAGACGTGAGCGATCAGCAGTCCGTCAGCCACCGCATCCGCGAAGTACTGCCAGGCAGCGGTGCCGACTGAGACGGCAGGTCCTCGCGGATGCTTGGAGTCACGCATCAGCACACGCACCGTGGACCTGCCACCATCCCCGTACCTTGGCTTGCCGAGCCAGCGACTTGAGAAACTCACGCAGTTCGTCGCTGGTGCCGTAGAAGCGGCATAGGGCGTCGATGTCCGACGGCTGGACGCGTCCGCTGCCCGTCTCCATCCGGTTAACCTTTGAGCCGCTCCAGTCCAGAGCCCCACCGACCTGGGCGCAGGTGAGCGCGCTCTTCTCACGGAGCTTCTTCAGCTCGATCGAGAGGCGCCGACGGCGTGCCGTCCCGTACGACGGGGCGCGAAGTGTCACCCGGCCGCGATGGCTGAATACGTCCAGACATCCGCAGGAATCGGGTGCTTTAGTCGCCACGTGATCGCCATGGGCTTACTACCCGTGTGCTCCACATACTCAGCAGGGCCGAGCAGTATCCACGGTTGGGCGCCACCGATGTCCGAGGTCTTGTAGCGGCGCACGAAGAGCAGTATGTGGGATCCCTCAGTGGCGTGGCGTTGGTATCGCAGACCTGTGGGTGAGGTCTCCGAGGTCTGGTTCTGGGACTCCCAGTGGAACAAGGTCTCGCTCAGGGCGTAGTCGTGGTAGCGGGTCTGTGGTGAGAAGTCCTTCTCGTCCTTGTCCAGGGTGATGAGCAGAGCGTCGGTCTTGATGGATGCGCACCACTTCACGCCCTCTCGGAAATCGCCGGGCATGAAGCCGCCGATGGAGGACTGTCCGAGGGCAGGCAGGATCTCTTCACGGCTGTACGAGGCGTGTACGGTCAGCGGAATCCCCGTTTCGCCGCCGATCCCGAGCAGCGGAATAGGTACGTGCTCGGTGTGTGCGAGGTTGTACGCCAGCACCTGGCGGAGCTCACTCCGCACGGCCTCATGCTGGCGAAGCACCTCGAACCCGGCGTCATAGCTGGCGAAACCCTTGCGGGTCACGCCACCGAGCGGCCATAGCTGGAAGAAGAGCATGCGGGCGTACGCCTGCCCCTGCTCATCGAGCTCGCGATAGGAAGGAGCATCATCCTCCAGCATTCGTGTGTATGCGGCCACGCGGAGCGGATCATCTACGTGTAGGAATGCCGGGATGCGTTTGAGAAGCGCTGCTTCGCCTGCCGGCGCCTTGCCTTTCAATAGTCCCGCGCGACGCAGCAGGCCCGTCCAGGAGTTGCCGTTGCCTCGATAGAGCTCACTGAGTTCGCGGCCGCTCTCCTCCAGGTAGCGGCTGAGCACCGGCTCGGCGTAGTCCGCAACTTCGCGTGCTAGTGCTGTGACGTTGGCGCCGATCTGATCCTTGATGTTGGCGATGATTGTTTTTTTCGCCTTCTCCTCGAGGATAATCTGGCAGCCGGCTGGGAGATTAGGGAAGTCGTGTTCAATGTGGTCTAGTAGCCGCTTGCGGGTGAGGTTAGTAAGGGCGCGGAATTGGTTTTCGAAACGGAATTCCTTGCGGTGCTGTCCGATGAAGTCGAGCACAGTGAGGACCGCTTTACCCTCGGAGCGGCGAAGTCCGCGGCCCAACTGCTGCAGGAACACCGTGGCGCTGGCTGTGGGGCGCAGGAGGAGCAACGTGTCGACGTCTGGGATGTCGAGCCCCTCGTTGAACAGGTCCACCGAGAAAATCACCTGCAGAGCACCTGATGCCAGGTCGTCCAGCGCCTGCTTGCGCTGTTCGGCCGGCGTCTCGCCGGAGAGCGCGATGGCGCTGAGGCCGGCCGTGCGGAAGGCCTCCGCCATGAAGCGGGCGTGGGCAACTGACACGCAGAAGCCCAACGCACGCATGCTGCTGGGATCGGCTACCTTCTCCTGCACAGCCTGGACAACAAGCCGGGCACGCCTAACGTTGGTCGACAGGACGTTGCTCAAAGCAGCCGGGTCATACGCTCCGCGCTTCCACTCCACTGTGCTGAGATCCGTGGAGTCGCTGATGCCGAAGTAATGGAAAGGGCTGAGGAGATCGTTCTCTAGCGCCTCCCAAAGGCGCATTTCGGCGGCGATGCGACCGCCAAAGAACTCGTCATGGATGTTCTTGCCATCCATCCGTTCGGGCGTCGCCGTGAGGCCCAGCAACTCCAACGGCTTGAAGTGGTCAACGATCTTTCGGTATGTCGGTGAGGTTCCGTGGTGGAACTCGTCGATCACAATCACGTCGAAGTGATCGGCGGCGAGGCGATCCAGGCCCCTAGCGTGGAGGGACTGCACGCTTGCGAAGACGTGTGACCAACGATCCGGGATCTCACCGCTATGCAGTGCCTCGCCGAAGTTCGCGTCTATGAGAACGTCTTGGTAAGTCCTCATCGATTGCTGAAGGATCTCCTTGCGGTGGGCGACGAAGAGCAACCGGAGGTCACGGCCGTGCTTCTTGCGAAGGTGCTTGTAATCCAGCGCTGCCATCACGGTCTTGCCCGTACCTGTGGCTGCCACGAGCAGGTTCCGGTGCCTGTCGTGCACCTCTCGCTCAACCTCTAGCCGCTCCAGCATGTCCCGCTGGTGCGGATACGGGCGCACCTCCAACCGTGACAACGTGATCCTGCGCTCAGCAGCGGGTGTCGCCGATGTTCCGCCTGCGATCGCCAACGCATCCTGAAGGCGCTCGCCATCGGCTTGGGGGTCGTAGGTCTCGAAGGAGGGATCGCTCCAATAGGCGTCGAAGGTGGCCTCGAACTTGCGCAGCACCTCAGGCGTGGCGACAGAAGAGAGTCGGACGTTCCATTCCAGGCCGTCCAAAAGCGCCGCCTTGGAAAGGTTCGAGCTGCCCACGTAGGCCGTGTGATATCCACTCCTTCGGCGGAATAGCCACGCCTTGGCGTGCAGCCGCGTTGAGCGAGTCTCGTAATTGATCTTGACCTGAGCGTTGAACTCCTCCACCAGCCGGTCCAGTGCGCGACGCTCGGTTGCACCGATGTAGGTCGTTGTAATGACCCGTATCGGTACCCTGCGTTCATGGGCTGCCTTCAGCGACTGCTCGATGATCCGCAGACCGTGCCACTTCACGAAGGCGCACAGCAGGTCCACACGGTCTGCAGTGGCGAGTTCCGCGCGCAGTTCGAAGCCAAGGCTCGGGTCCTCCGGGGAGTTGGTGATCAGAGCCGCGTCGGAGAGCGGGATGCCTGGGCGTACGGCAAAGACACCCGGAGCCTCTTGCCTTGTCAGCGCTAGGAGTTGCCGTGGCCCGTCTGCGATCAGATCCACCCACTCCTGAGCACCTCTCAGCGTGCTGATGGACTCCAGGATCTGGTTCGCCGCATACACCCGCTCCTCAGCCGGAAGATTCTGAAGCACGCGGCGAACCGTTCCCGCAACATGCCGCGCCAGGATGTGCGGCACAGACTCCGGACCCACCGCGTCGCTCACGGGATGCCAACCGAGGCTGGCAAGCTCCTCAAGCTGATGCTCAAGGCGGAGCGTGATGAGTTGCTCGTAGAGACCTACGGCAGGTGGGTGCGGCGTTTGTCCGTTCGGCATCCTGGCTCCCCCGGTCCTCTAGACGACTGGCGCCATGTGTAACAGAGGGCACTGACAGCCAGGGGCAGGGACGCGTCCCGGTCAGACCATGCACTGTAAGTGGTCAACCTCCACAAGTAGATTGACATAGTTGATCAACGTAGATCCAGTATGGGCTCGTGGGAATCGAACGAGTCATCGGTCACATTGAAGGCGTCGCTGTGGGGGCTGTGTTCCACCGCCGAGCCGACCTGATGCGCGCCAAGTTGCACCGCACGAACCAGAAGGGCATCTCTTGGCTAGAGGATCGGGACGGTCAGGAGGTTGGTGATGCCATCGTCCTGAACGGTGGTTACGAGGACGACGAGGATCACTGGACGTGGGTGCGGTACACGGGTGCCTCGCCTGACAAGGATAAAGACGAAAGAACAGGGCGACTGCTTCGCAGTCAATCCTGGTCTTACCGAGATAACGCCGCTCTGAAGCGCAGCTACGAGCGTGGTCATCCGATTCGGGTCATCCGGGGATACAGGGGAGATTCGCGATACTCATTGCCGGATGACTACCGGTATGATGGCCTGTACAAGATTGTCGCCATCAGGACCGCCGTTTCAAAATCTCCTGCGCCGGACGGGTCTGATATTAAGATCTGCCAGTTCGATCTTGAAAGGCTGGCTGATCCACTTCAGGGAAGCACGCCGGTAGAGAGGCACGTGGCCGGGCTCCTTGAAGAGTTAGCCGACGAGCCGGGTGAGGTGAAATTTCCGGAAGTGCGGACCGTGCGGATACAACGACTCGTGCGCGATGCAGAGGTATCCCGGCGAGTGAAGGACCTTTACGAGGGGGAGTGTCAGTTCTGTGGGATCCGTCTGGTGGGCCCGGATGGGAAATCTTACAGCGAGGGTGCACATATAAAGCCACTTGGTAAGCCTCATCATGGCCCCGACGTGGAGCAGAACCTACTGTGTCTGTGCCCTAACTGTCATGTTCGACTTGACATTGGCGCAATAGTTGTGGCCGACGATTGGTCCATTGTGGTACGCGCGGGGATGCTCGATATGCCTGTCTTGCCAAGGCTCCTGATGAGAGGATGGCATCAAGTGCATCCGGAGTACATTCGTTATCACCGCAGTGTGTGGGAGAACAAAGGCGCCAGCTGAGGGGTGTTGGCTGGCGCCTATTGCCCGGAGAATACGTCGGGGACTTCCACAGGAGTTACTCCGCCACCTCCGTCCGCTCCCACCACCGATACACCGTGACCTCCCCCTCCTCCGTCTCCTCGTGCCGGGTCGTGACCCGGTAGTGCTCGTAGCCGCCCCGGTGGGGGATCTTGAGTTCCTGGCCGGGTGGGGTGATCGGGACGACCTTGCCGGACAGGTCGGCCGGGCCGCCGTTCAGGAGTGCTTTTGTGGTCATAGGTCCAGTTTTGCGGCGGCCTGGGGTGGCGCATCTCGGGAGGGACGAGCGGCGCGGTGCGGTCAGGCCGCCTGCCCGTGGCACTCCCCGTACGTCCGCCCCGACCCGCACCAGCACGCCGCCTCCCGCTGCGGCGGCCAGGCCACCGCCCGTCCCCGGGCTGCCAGGGTCGTCGCGTACTGCGGCAGCAGGGTCGTGTCCTGCGGCGAGGAGCCCTCCGAGGCCGCGAAGGCCTCGTACGAGGGGACCGTGCCCCTGACGATGCCGAGGTTCGGGGTGCCGGAGGAGGCCAGTTCGCGCAGGGCCTCCTCTATCGCCGCCAGGTGGGTCTCGTACGACGGGTACTCCGCCGCCAGCGACGGGTACGCCTCCACCAGTTCCGTCAGTTCCTCCGCCGGCCAGTGCAGCATCGCCACCGGGAAGGGGCGGGACAGGGCCGCCCGGTACGCACCCAGTTCCGCGCGCAGGCGGAGGATCTCCGCCTCAAGCTCCGCCGGGTTCTCCGAGCCGAGGGACCACACGCGCTTGGGGTCGTGCAGTTCGTCCAGGGAGACGGGGAGGTCGTGGACCGAGTCCGCCAGGGCGTCCCACTCGTCGTGGGGGACGCCCAGCATGCGGCGGACCCGGTGGCGGCCGAAGAGGAGGGGGTGGGTGGCGTAGGGGGGTTCGGGGACGTCCGTCAGCAGCAGGCGTACGGCCTCGGTGAACGTCTCGTGCGCCGACTCCAGCTCGTCGTGGGACTCCAGGGACTCCGCGACGATGACCCACGCGGCGGCATCGCGCGGGGCCGCCGTGCGGATGCCCTCGATGATCGCGCGGGCCTCGGCCTCGTGGCCGTACTCCCACAGGTTCGAGGCCTTCAGCGCACGGACCAGGTGGGGGTGGTCCAGGTCGGCCGTCGAGCTCAGCAGGCGGTCGTAGAGCGCGGTCGCGGCGGGGCGGTCGCCGGCCAGTTCCAGGTGGGCCGCCGCGCGCAGCAGCAGGGCCTCGGCGTCCTCGGGATACAGGCCGGCGGTTCGCTCCAGGCGTGCCGCTTCGGCGGTGTGGTCGACGTTCTCGGCAGACGTGTCGGGGCGCATGGACGACACCGTACTGCCGGCCGCTGACAAGCGTGAGATATGCGCAGGTCAAAACCCCCCACCGGCGGATCCGGCCGACTGATCTTCCCGGTTGTCCTCCTTCTTTCGAACGGCGGCGGCCATACTGAAGCCCGCACGCACAGGGGGTGGAGATGCCGGTCGAGCGGTTCGGGCCGTACGTCGTCCTGGAGCAGCTGGCGAGCGGGGGCATGGGGCGCATCCTGCTGGCCCGTTCGCCGGGGGGCCGTACGGTCGCGGTGAAGACGCTGCTCGCCGACTCGGCGGACGACCGCCGCCGGTTCGCGCGTGAGGTGCGGCTCGCCCAGCGCGTGCGCGGCATCTACACGGCCAGCGTGGTCGCGGCCGATCCGGACGCGGCCGTGCCGTGGATGGCGACCGAGTACATACCGGCCCCGTCCCTGCGCGACCTGGTCGAGCGCTGCGGGGTGCTGGAGGCCGGGCCGCTGCACTGGGTGGCCGCGGGCATGGCGGAGGCGCTGCTGAGCATCCACGCGGCGGGGCTGGTGCACCGGGACGTCAAGCCGTCCAACGTGCTGCTGCCGGTGGAGGGTCCGCGCGTCATCGACTTCGGCATCTCGCAGGGGAACGACGTCACGCGCACTCAGGCGGCCCTGGGCACGGTGCTGTACGCGTCGCCGGAGCAGGCGCGCGCCGAGCCGACGACCGCCGCGTCCGACGTGTTCTCGCTGGGCGCGACGCTCTTCCACCTCGCCGTGGGGCGTGCCCCGTACCGGGACGGCGGTGCCGGCTCCGCGCTCGAACAGCTGGTGCGCACCGCGGCCGGCGACCTGGACCTCACCGGGCTGCCGGCCGCGCTGGAGCCGCTGATCCTGCCCTGCCTGGAGCTCGACGCGTCGGCCCGGCCGACCCCCGGGGAGGTGCTGGCGCACTGCCAGCAGTGGCTGGCGCGGCACCCGGACGCGCGCGGTGGTGAGGACTGGCTGCCGCCGGGCTGGGTCCGGGCGATCGAGCAGCACCGGGCGCAGCGGATGCGCGCGGTGCGGGAAGCGGAGCGCCGGGCGGAGCCGGACGATGTGACCCGACCGGTGGGGCCGCCACGGCCGACGGCACATCTGACAGCGCCGGTCATGGGCCCGGCCCGGCGGGTGCGGACGGTTCTGCTGGCGGGCGGCGGGGTCGTCGCCGCGATCGCCGTCGCCGTGCTGGTGGTCCTGCGGCCCTGGACGGCGGAGGCCGGTTCGCAGGCGGGGAAGCCGGACAGTCCCGTGCGTATCCTGCCGGTGGAGAGCGAGTCGCCGGGGATGTGCCCCGAGGGTTCTCCCCGCGGCCGCTCCTGGCAGTCGGACGACCGGCAGACCTGCGTCGTCACGTCCGACGACGGCGAAGACCTCACCGTACGGCGCTTCAAGGCCGTGCGGGCCTACCGGGACACCGACCCGGGCATGTCGGGCTGGGCCGTGGACGTCACGTTCCAGGAGGCGGACCGGGCCGCGTTCAGCGAACTCACCGGGGCCGTGGCCGGCCAGGCCGCCGGGCAGGCGGGACCGCACGGCAAACTGGCGTTCGTCACGGACTCCCACCGGCTGCTGGCCGCTCCCGTGGTCATGGAGAAGATCACCGGCCCCACCGTCAAGATCGCCTACCGCCTCGGGGAGAACGAGGCCCGCTTCCTCGCCGAGGCCCTCGGGGCCCCGTCATGATCGAGGCGTCGGCCGGGCCCTTCCTCATCGGGCCACCGGCTCGGCGTCCTTCGTGAACGGGCCACCTCGGCGTCCTTCGTGATCGGGCCCCGGCTCGGCGTCCTTCGTGATCGGGTCCCGGCTCGGCGTCCTTCCTGATCGGCCCGCGGCTCGGCGCCCGCCCGCCCTGCGCGACGTGCGGCCACCGCGCCGTTCGGGAGCCGGTGCGATGGCCGGCAGCGCGCGGTGCACGGAGCCCTTGCCAGCGGTCTACCGGCTCCACGTACCGGCTCCCCGAACCGCACGCCTAGACCGTCACACCGTCCACCTGGAACGTCTGCAGGGCCCCCGCCGCGAAGGAGGCGCGCAGCGACTTGCCGCTCAGGAACGTGTCCGAGCGGGCCACGTACGCGTCGCCCGAGCCCGACGTCGACGTCGTCCAGCGCGGGACGAGGCCGCCCGAGCCGCCCGTCACCGTGGTGAAGCGGGAGAGGTCGAAGGTGAGGGTCTGGGCGGACGTGGACTTGTTCAGGGCCACGATGACCAGGCGCTTCGCCGTTCTGTCCAGGGCCGCCACCGCGTAGTCGACGCCCGTGTCGAGGATCGTCATGCCGGGGCGGATGTGGCGGCTGAACTGGGCCATCACATAGAGCTTGCGTTCCACGGCGCCCGCCTGGAGGGTGCTGCCGTCGTACTTGATCATGCCCCAGCCCGCCGTCGGGTCCATCACCTGCCAGTAGACCCAGGCCGTGGGGTGCAGCCAGCGGAAGTCGAGCAGGAGGTTGCTCGCCAGGGTCAGACCCGTGCCGTCCTTGTCGCCCGTCTCGGAGTTCCACAGCACCTTGCGGGACGTGGTCACCACGTCCGAGTAGAGCAGGTCGCGGCGGCCGCCCGAGCCCTGGTAGCCGTGCACGTTGACCTGGTCGACCAGGGACTTCGAGGATGAGCTGAAGGAGTTCCAGGTGGTGCGGGCCAGGTCGTAACTGGTCTCGTCCGACGCGGAGATGCGCACGCCGGTCAGGCCGCGCTTGTCCAGTTCGCTGCGCAGGTAGGGCAGGACGGCCTGCTGGACCGAGGAGTCCATGTGGCAGCCCTCCTGGGTGCCCGTGGCCGTCCACCAGCTGGAGCTCGGCTCGTTGAACGCGTCGACCGTACGGAAGGTCACGCCCCAGTTGTTCTTCGCGTACAGGGCCACCGCCGCCAGGTGGGAGGCGTGCTGGCGGTAGTTCCAGGACTGCAGGTTGTTGCCGCCGTCGGAGGCGCCCGAGGGGTTGTGGTTGAGGCACATCCACCACATCGGCGAGTTGGCGAAGAGTTCGGTGATCGCCCCGCGCTGCACGGCCTTGACCAGCATCGCGCGCTGCGTGGCGTCCGCCGTCCACTTCCAGGCCGAGGAGGTGGGGTCCTCGTTGTTCCAGTCCTGCCAGTAGCCCTCGATCTGCTTGAAGCGGGGGATGTTGGGGGAGGCCACCATGCTCGCGCCGCCGACGGAGTTCCAGCTGCACGCGCCGAGGTTGTAGCGGGCGATGTTCAGGCCCAGGCCGGGCAGCGAGGCGCCGTTGTAGGTGACGGACTTGGTGGTGAAGAACAGGTCGGCGAAGTCGTCCCGGCCGCCGAAGACGTTGGCCCACCAGGCCAGGGACGTCCCCCAGCCCTCCCATGTGCCGTAGGTCGTCGACGGGTTCACGGCGACCGTGGCGTCCGCGTGCGCGGTGCCGGTCGCCAGGGCGCTGCCCAGGACGGTGCCGCCCGCGGCCGCGAGCAGGGTCCTGCGTCGGATCATGGTGTCCGCCTCTCGTTCACAACGCCCAACGGCGACAGAAATCGGTCGAGTTGGGCGATTTCCGGCCATCACCCCCGCGTGTCACCACGAAGCATCGGGGGCGACCGGGGAGCTTGTCGAGAGGTGTGACAGCGCTTTCTCCTACCATTTCTCCAAGGGTTGGCAGAAGGGTGCGCGGCAGAGCCGTCCTGTATAACCGACAGCAGACACACACGCGTACGAAGGGAGGGGCGCCCATGACCGGCAACCGGGCCATGGCCGGGTGGCGTTCCGCCCTCGCGCCCCTGCTCGTCGTCCTCGCGGTGGTTCCGTTGACGCTGCTCGACACCGGCAGTCTCTCCGCCACCGTCGCCCTCGCCGCCACCGCCGCGGCCGGCTCCGCGCTCGCCGTGTGCGCGCTCCTGGCCGCGCGCTGCGTGCCCGTCGTGCCGCCCACCCGGGTCCGTACGGCCCTGCGCGACCGGAACCGCCGTACGGCCTTCCTGCCGCAGCGCGATCCCGATGCCCGGGGGCGCACCCGGCCCCGGGCACCCGGACACGCCCTTCCGGCGACCGCCGCGTAGGGCCACCTTGCCGGTGACCCCGCGCGGGTCGTCATGCCGCCATCCCCAGGTCCGGTTTCCCCGGCCTCCCGGCACGACGAGACCCCGGAGGGCTCACCCATGTCCGTCTTCGCATCCCTGGTCGAGCGGCTCGCCGACCTGCTCCAGCCGCTGTTCGGCGCCTCGGCGGCCGCCGCCGCGATCGTGCTGTTCACCGCGCTCGTACGCCTCCTCGTCCACCCCCTGTCCCGGGCCGCCGCGCGCGGGCAGCAGGCCCGCACCCGGCTCCAGCCGAAGATCGCCGAGCTGCGGAAGAAGCACGCCGGCCACCCCGAGAAGCTCCAGCGGGCCGTACTCGAACTGCACGCCGCGGAGAAGGTGTCGCCGCTGTCGGGGTGCCTGCCGAGCCTGTGCCAGCTGCCCGCCTTCTTCCTGCTGTACCACCTGTTCTCCAGCGAGACGATCGGCGGGCGCGCCAACGAACTGCTGACCCACCAGCTGTTCGCCGCACCGCTCGGCGGGCGCTGGGCGGACGCGCTGGGCGCGGGCGGACCGCTCGGCGGGGCCGGGCTGGTGTACGCCGGGCTGTTCGCCGTCGTGGCCGGCGTCGCCGCGTTCACCTACCGCCGTACGAAGCTGATGACGGCCGCGCGGCCGGTGCTGCCGGTGGCGGAGGGCGAGCAGGTGCCCGGGCTGGGCGCGGTGACCAAGGTCCTGCCGTTCCTGTCCTTCTTCACCCTGGTCACCGTGGCCGTGGTGCCGCTGGCCGCCGCGCTGTACGTGGTGACCAGTACGACGTGGAGTGCCGTCGAGCGGGCCGTGCTGTACCGGTGAACGGGGACTGCCGCACGACGGCGCGGTCCGGTCCGTGAACGGGGTCTTGCGGACTGGACGCCCGCCTTGGAGGATCGACCGGTCCTCCGACGGCTGCGCCGCCCGCCGCACCCGGGCCGCAGGGATCGGCGGGCGCCCGCGACCGAGGGAGACGACGGAACATGAAGCTGCTGCGAGTCGGTACGGCGGGGGCGGAGCGGCCCGCCCTGCTCGACGCCGAGGGGACCCTGCGGGACCTGTCGGACGTCGTCCCGGACATCGACGGGGCCCTGCTCGCCGACGACGCGGTGCTCGGCCGGGTCCGGGCCGCCGCCGACGCCGGCGAGCTGCCCGTGCTGGACGCCACGGGCCTGCGGATCGGGCCGCCGCTGGGCCGGATCGGCAAGATCGTGTGCATCGGGCTGAACTACCACGACCATGCGCGGGAGACCGGGGCCGAGCCGCCCGCCGAGCCGGTGATCTTCTTCAAGGCGCCCGACACGGTCGTCGGTCCGTACGACACGGTCCTCGTCCCGCGCGGCTCCACCAAGACCGACTGGGAGGTGGAGCTCGCGGTGGTCATCGGACGGACGGCCCGTTATCTGGACTCGGCGCAGGAGGGACTCGCGCACGTCGCCGGGTACGCCGTCGCGCACGACGTGTCCGAGCGGGAGTTCCAGATCGAGCGGGGCGGGACCTGGGACAAGGGCAAGAACTGCGAGACGTTCAACCCGCTTGGGCCGTGGCTGGTGACGGCGGACGAGGTGCCCGACCCGCAGGCCCTGTCGCTGCGCCTGTGGGTCAACGGGGAGCTGAAGCAGGACGGGACGACGGCGGAGCAGATCTTCCCCGTGGGGGAGGTCGTGCGGTACGTCAGCCAGTTCATGACGCTGTATCCCGGGGACGTCATCAACACGGGTACGCCTGCCGGGGTCGCCCTGGGACAGCCCGAGCCGAAGCCGTTCCTGCGGGCCGGGGATGTCGTCGAGCTGGAGATCGAGGGGCTGGGGCGGCAGCGGCAGGAGCTGAAGGACGCCTGAGGGCTCCGCTCCGCGTCCAGGGCGGCGCGCCCACCACAGCGACCGCCCTGGCCCTTCGACGCGTCCGTCGGCTTCGTGTCACGCCAGCAGCGCGGCCAGCCGGCGCCACTGCTGCCTCGGCAGGGCGTCCCGCGGACCGCCCGTGACCACCTGAAGCGCGAGATGGTCCGCGCCCGCCGCGAAGAACGCGTCGATCCGCTCGCGGATCCGGTTCTCCTCACCCCAGGCGAACAGGGCGTCGACCAGGCGGTCGCTGCCGCCGTCCGCCAGGTCGTCCTCGGTGAAGCCGTGCCGCAGGAAGTTGTTGGTGTAGTTCGGCAGGGCGAGGTAGAAGGCGAGGAAGTCGCGGGCGAGCGCCCGGGCCCGGCCCGGGTCCCGCTCCAGGATCACGCCCAGCTCGGGGGCGAGCAGCGGGGCCTCGCCCAGGACCTCGCGGGCGTGCGCGGTGTGCTCGACGGTGACGAGGTACGGGATGGCGCCGGCCGCCCGGTCGCCGGACAGGCGCAGCGTCTTCGGCCCGAGGGCGGCCAGGACGCGGCGCTCCGCGGGCACCCCGGCGGCGTCCAGGGCGTCGAGGTAGGTCACGAGCGACGAGTAGGGGCGGCGGTACTGGTCCGCGAGCTTGGCGTGGCTGACGCCCAGGCCCAGCACGAAGCGGCCGGGGTGGGCCGCCTGGAGCTCCTTGAAGTCCGCCGCGGCGGTGCCGGCGTCGTGCTGCCAGATGCTCTGGATACCGGTGCCGACGGTGAGCTTCGCGGTGGCCTCGATCAGCGGTACGGCGTTGGCGGCGGCGCTGTTGCCGCCCAGCCAGAGGGCGCCGTACCCGAGCTCCTCCAACTCGGCGGCGGCCTCGGCGCGTTCACCGCGCCCGGCCGGGTCCTCCGAGCGCAGGGCGATGCTGAAGACGCCGTACCGGCCGATCGTGTCCTTCAGGGGCGTGCTCATCGGTTGGGGTCCCTCCGGTGGGTGCCGTGCGCGGTCGCGTACGCCAAGTGCCAACCGATGCCCGCCCGTTGGTAATCCCGGCCGGGCTACCGCTGTCTGCTCAGGAACTCCTCCAGCGCCTCCACCACGAACTTGTGGTCCTGCAGCTGCGGCAGACCGGAGACCGTGACCGCGCCGATCACACCGACGTCCTCCACGGTGATCGGGAAGGAGCCACCGTGCGCCGCGTACCGGTCCGGGTCCAGGCGCGAGGACTCCTCGAACGTCGTGCCCTTGGCGCGGAACCGGGCGCCCACCAGGTACGAGGCGCTGCCGTAGCGCTCCACGACCCGGCGCTTGCGGGCGATCCAGGCGTCGTTGTCGGGCGTGGAGCCGGGCAGCGCCGCGTGGAAGAGCTGCTGGCCGGCGCGGTGGATGTCGATGGCGACCGGGGCCTGCCGCTCCCGGGCCAGTTCGACGAGGAGACAGCCGAGCGCCCAGGCGTCGTCGTGGCTGAACCGGCGGAAGACCAGCCGCCGCTCCTGCGCCTCCAGCTCCTCCACGCTCGGGGTAAGTTCCGGGTGGAACTTCGGGGTCAGTCCCTGGTTGTGCGTCACAGCGTCACCGCCACTCCGTCAAGGGCCGAACGTCGGGCCGCCTCCAGTACCTCCAGGGCGGCCGCCGCCTCCAGCGCGGTCACCGGGTGGGGACCGCCCTCCAGCAGGGCTTTCGCCACGGCCGCATAGTAGGCGGGGTAGTCGCCCGGCAGGGTCGGTACGGCACGGCCGCCGCCGGTCAGCGGGGACTCGCCGGCGCCGACCCGGCCCCACAGCTCCTCCGGCTCCGTGCCCCAGTCACCGGCGCCGGGCCGCCTGCCCTCCCGCAGGGCCGCCTCCTGCGGGTCCAGGCCGTACTTCACGTAACCGGCCCGGGAGCCCAGCACCCGGAAACGGGGGCCGAGCTGGGCGGCCGTCGCGGAGACGTACAGGTGCGAGCGCACCCCGTTCGCGTGGGTGAGCGCCAGGAAGGTGTCGTCGTCCGCCTGCGCGCCCGGGCGGCGGACGTCCACCTCGGCGTACACCCGCGTGACCGGGCCGAACAGCACCAGGGCCTGGTCGACGACATGGCTGCCGAGGTCGTAGAGCAGACCTCCGATCTCCGCCGGGTCGCCGGACTCCCGCCAGCCGCCCTTCGGCTGCGGCCGCCACCGCTCGAAGCGGGACTCGAACCGCCACACCTGCCCCAGCTCGCCGTCCGCGAGCAGCTTGCGCAGGGTGAGGAAGTCGTTGTCCCAGCGGCGGTTCTGGAAGACCGACAGCAGCAGCCCGCGCTCCTCGGCCAGCGCCGCCAGCTCCCGGGCCTCGGCCGCCGTACCGGCGACCGGCTTGTCCACCACGACCGGCAGACCGGCCTTCAGGGCGGTGGTCGCGAGCGGTACGTGGGTGCGGTTCGGGGACGCGACGACGATCAGGTCCAGCTCGTCGGCGCGGTCGAACAGCTCCTCGGCGGTGGCGGCGACCCGTACACCCGGGTGCTCGGCGCGGGCCTGGGCCTGCCGCTCGGGGTTCGAGGTGACCACCGTGTCCAGGGCGAGGCCCTCGGTGGTGGCGATCAGCGGAGCGTGGAAGACGGAGCCGGCCAGACCGTAGCCGACGAGACCCACGCGGAGAGGGGTGCCAGTCATGCCCTCCACTTTCGCAACACTGTTGCCAAAGTGCAAGCGCCGGTGACAATAGGAGCGTGAACTGGGCGGACGACCGTACGGGCGGGGTGGGCGGCATGCGGAGCGGCACGGGCGGGGCGAACCTGCTCGCCCTGCGCAGCCACAACACCGCGCTGGTGCTGGACCTGCTGCGCACGGCGGGCCCCGACGGCATCAGCCGGCTGGAGCTCGCCGAGCGGACCGGGCTGACCCCGCAGGCGGTCAGCAAGATCACGGCCCGGCTGCGGGAGGAGGGCCTCGCGGCCGAGGCGGGGCGCCGCGCGTCGACCGGGGGCAAACCGCGTACGGTGCTGCGGCTGGTGCCGGAGGCGGGGCACGCGGTCGGGGTGCATCTGGACCGGGACGAGCTGCGGGCCGTGCTGGTGGATCTGCGGGGGGCCGTGGTGGGGGAGCGGCGCGCCGCGCTGGACCTCGGGGCCGGGGCGCAGGCCGTCCTGGCGGCGGTGGAGGCAGCGGTGCGGGGGGTGGTGG
The DNA here is from genome assembly GCF_040678435.1 of Streptomyces sp. NPDC052682. Lineage (NCBI taxonomy): Bacteria > Bacillati > Actinomycetota > Actinomycetes > Kitasatosporales > Streptomycetaceae > Streptomyces > Streptomyces sp. NPDC052682. Next base: position 206,867 of record NZ_JBFATS010000004.1, read on the forward strand.
CCGAGGGGCTGGGGCAGCCGGGGGCCCGGGCCGCCGCCCTGCTCGGCGCCGGGGTCGCGCTGCCCGGGCCGCTGGACCACACCCGGGGTGTGCTGCACCGGGTCACCGGCTTCCCCGAGTGGGACGGCTTCCCGCTGCGGGAGGCGCTGGCCGGGCGGCTCGGGCTGCCGGTCGTGGTCGACAAGGACACCAACGCGGCCGCGCTGGGCCTCGCCGCCGACGGTGAACGGGGCTCCTTCGCCTACCTGCACCTCGGCACCGGCCTCGGCGCCGGCCTGGTGATCGGCGGCAGCGTGCACCGGGGCGCCCGGACCGCGGCGGGCGAGTTCGGCCACCAGGTCCTCCAGCTCGACGGCCCGCCCTGCACCTGCGGCGACCGCGGCTGCGTCGAGGCACTGTGCCTGGACGCCGTCGCCCGGGGCGACACAGAGGAGGCGGCCCGGGTCCTGGGCGCGGCGGCCGCGAACCTCGTCGGCCTGCTCGACATCGACGTCGTCCTGCTGGGCGGCCGTACGGTCGCCACGGCACCGGAGGTCTTCGTACGGGGAGTAGGCGCGGTCCTCAAGGCCCGGTCCCGGCGCACCGGCGAGGAAACCGTACCGGTCCGCCTCGCCCCCGGCGGACGACGGGGCGTCGCGGTGGGGGCGGCTCAGCTGGTGCTGGGGCCGGTGTTCGGGCGGGGGGACGGGTGAGGCGGGGGGCGACGGCTTAGGGGGGTGGCGGGCATGGGCTTGGGCGGGGGCGCGGGGGTGTTGGCGGGTTGCGGCTGTATGGCCCTCGGCGGGTGGGGGCGCAGGCATGTCGGGCGGTGGCTGAGGCTCGAGGGCGGGCGCGGGCGCGGGCGCGGGCCGGGAGGCGGGGCGTTGACGGGCGTTGGTTGAGGGTGTGGGCGGGGCGTCGGCTCAGGGACCTGGGCGGACGGGGATAAGGGGGGCGGCACGCGGCGGCTCGGGCGGGCAGGAAGGGGCCCCGGCGGGCGCGGGCTCAGGGGCGTCACCAGGCGGGGCGAGGGGGGCAGCAGAGGTCGGCTCAGAGGTGTCAGCGGGCGGTGGCTCGCGGTCACGCGAGGGCCTCCGTGGGGAAGATCCGCTCCAGGTGGTAGTCCAGCACCCTCCGCACATCGGCGAGCGTACGGCGTCCGTGCAGGACGTCCAGTCCCAGTCCGACGGCCCCCGCCACCAGCAGGTCGGCCTCGTGGTCCCGGTCGAGGCCCGGCGCCGTGCGCCCGGCGGCCTCGCCCGCGGCGATGATGTCCGCGACGAGCCGTTCCAGCGGCTGCTCGGCGGCCAGGAACACCGCCGCGAGCGCGGGATCGGTCAGGCTCCGCGCGTAGTAGGCCGTGAACACGCGCAGGGCGAAGGCACGCTGCCCGTCCAGCGGCAGGAACTCGTCCAGCAGGGCCCGCAGCAGTGCGCGCGGCTCCGTCATGTCGTACGGGATGCGCGCCCGGGCGAGCCGTTCGTTCTCCTCGTGCAGCAGGCGCAGCGCGTCGACCAGCAGGGCGTGCTTGGAGTCGAAGTGGTACTGCACGACCCGCAGCGACACCCGGGCCTCCGCCGCGACCCGGCGCATGCTCGCCGCGTCCAGGCCCTGCTCGGCCGCGATACGCCACACCGCCTCGGCGATCCGGCGCCGCCGGCGGGCCCGGATCTCGCTGGGCCCGGTCGCGGGCGGCGTCCCCGGGCCGGGCAGCGGCTGCCTGCGCCGCCGGTAGGCCCGGGCCTGGCAGCTGCGAGAGCAGTACACGGGCGGGCGGCCCCGCTCCGGACGGACCGTGGGCTTGCCGCACACCGGGCACGCCCGCTGCTTTTCGTCACGCACACCCTCACGATAGCCCGTTGAGAAAGTGTGACGTAAGTACGCGTATGCAGCAGAAAGGACGGTCACGCGGCCTCTGTCGATTGATACGTTCGTAACGTATCTCCTCGTCCCTCCTGGAAGGAAGGTCATGAAGTACGACGTCCTGCTGGGCCTCGGCATGGTGATGCTGGGTCTCTTCGGCCAGGGACTGATCCGGCTCCTCGTCGACCACGGCGACCGCGGCCTGCTGGCCTGGCTCCCCGGCGGCTTCGGCCTCTCCCTGGCGGCCCACGCGGTCCTCACCGCCACCGGTGTGCTGCTGGCGGGCTGGTCCCACACCCGCTCCAAGGCACTCGGGCGCCGCTAGGGTCTGTCCGCCGATCGGGCGGAACCGGGCCGCGGTGCGGAGCGGCGGCGCCGTTCGCCCGCTCCTCTCCGGCAGAGTCACCTGTTCATGCGACTCTGCACGCCCCTGTCCCTGTGCCTGGCGGCGGCAGCCGCCCTCCTCCCCGTCGCGACGCCCGTGTACGCCGAGCCCCGGCCGCCCGCCTGCGTCGCCCCGGACCACCGGGCCTTCCCCCTCACCACCCGCCTTCACGGCGGGCCCGGCTCCTACCCGGCCGGCGGCGGGTTCGGCACCTTCTTCCTCACGCTGACGAACACCACCGGCCGGGCCTGCACCGGCATCCACCCGGTCGTCGTCCTCGTCGACGACGAGCGGGCGCTGAAGCCGTCCCAGCCCCAGCTGGAGTTCTTCGTGGGCGCGCGGCCCCATCCGGTGCGCTTCGAGGCGACCGACCAGGACGAACTCGTCGGGGTCCTCGCCGACGACCGGGACGGCTTTCGCGGGTTCACCGTCGGCCCCGGCCGCACGCTGACCGTGCGGCTGCGGCTCGCCGTCACCTCCGACGCCGTACCCAACGCCGTCACGGCCAAGGCCGCCGTCGTGCAGCGGCAGGGCGACGACGGCGAGTGGGTCGGCGAGTCGAACGACTACCGGTTCCGCATCGAGAGCGAACCCGAGCCCCGGTCCAGTACCGAGCCCCAACCCCGCCCCCGGCCCGACGCCGACGCCTCGCCCGGCGGCACCCTCCCGCTCGCAGACGAACTCGCCCGCACCGGCGTCAGCGGCCCGGCGATCGTGACCGCCGGCGTGCTGCTGCTGGGCGCGGGCGGCGCGGTGCTGGTGGCCCGCCGGCGGCGGTGAGAAGCCGGGCCCGGCCCCGCCCGGCCGTCCACCTGCCGGGACGCCGGAAACGGGCCGTTCCCTCAAGATCCGGCCACCTTTACGCTGGAACGCACGCTGGACCGCGTACGGCAGGAGATCTCGCACATGGCAGACCGCAAGCCCATCGAGTCGTGGCTCACCGACATGGACGGTGTGCTCATCCACGAGGGCGTACCGATCCCCGGCGCCGACGCCTTCCTGAAGAAGCTGCGGGAGTCCGACAAACCCTTCCTGGTCCTCACCAACAACTCGATCTACACCCCGCGCGACCTGCACGCCCGGCTGCGCCGCATGGGCCTGGACGTGCCGATCGACAACATCTGGACCTCGGCGCTGGCCACCGCCAAGTTCCTGGACGACCAGCGGCCGGGCGGCTCGGCGTACGTCATCGGCGAGGCCGGGCTGACCACCGCGCTGCACGACATCGGCTACATCCTGACCGACCACGAGCCGGACTACGTCGTCCTCGGGGAGACGCGGACGTACTCCTTCGAGGCCATGACGAAGGCGGTGCGGCTGATCAACGACGGGGCTCGCTTCATCTGCACCAACCCCGACGAGACCGGCCCCTCCACCGAGGGCCCGCTCCCGGCGACCGGCGCGGTGGCCGCGCTGATCACCAAGGCGACCGGCAAGCAGCCGTACTTCGCCGGCAAGCCGAACCCGCTGATGATGCGGACCGGGCTGAACGCCATCGGGGCCCACTCCGAGACCAGCGCGATGATCGGCGACCGCATGGACACCGACGTGCTGGCCGGCATCGAGGCGGGCATGCAGACGTTCCTGGTGCTCACCGGCCTGACCCGCCCCGACCAGGTGGAGGACTTCCCGTACCGGCCCTCGCAGGTCGTGGACTCCATCGCGGACCTCGTCGACCGCGTCTGACGCGGCAGTTCGCCGAGGGGGCCGTTCAAACCCGCCGCCACCCGTTCGGAGCAATCCCGCCCCGGCCGAGGATGCGGGGCCGTCTCCCGCGGGGGACCCTCCAGGTGACTGGAGGTACATGATGGGTTCACTGCGCGTCACTCTCTGTACGGGCGTCCTGGCCGCCGCCGTCCTGACACCGACGGCGTACGCGGCGGACGGAGGGGGCGTCCTGGTGACCCCGGCGGCTCCCGCCCCCGGCACCGACGTCACCCTCCGCGTCTCCGGCTGCACCGAGCGGACGGCTGTCGCCGCCTCGGCGGCTCTCGTCGCGGACGTGACGCTCACCGGCACCGACGGCACCCTCGTCGGCGAGAGCCGCGTGCGGTCCACGCTCACCGCCGGGGCCTACGCCGTGAAGGTCACCTGCGGCGGCACCGACCGCACCGGCACCCTCACCGTCGCCCACCCCCGCGGCACGCCCGCCGCCCACGCCTCACCGGTCGCCCCCGTCGACGCGGGCGGCGGGGGCACCGCCGACCTCGCCGCGGTGGACGCGCGCGAGACCGGCCCCGGCACGGGACAGGCGGTGACCGGCCTGGCCCTCATGGGCGTCGCCGCGCTGGTGGTCGCGCGCGCCCGCCGGCGTCGGGAGACGAGCTGACATGTCCGACCACCAGGAACGATCCACCGGCACCGGCCGCATGGTGACCGGCATGGCATGGGCGGTGCTGCTGCTCGGCCTGTGGCTGTGGGGGCGCGAGATGACCGACGTCCCGACGGGGCTGTCCGAGCCGGCCACCGGCGACATGGCGGCGGTCGGCCGCCCGCCGGACGTCGACCTGCCGCCCGCCCACGCCCCCCTCGCGGACGCCCTGCCGCAGCGCCTGGACATCCCCGGCCTCGGCGTCCAGGCCCCGGTCGTGGCCCGCGGCCTGAACACCAACGGCGCGCTCGACCCGCCGCCCTTCGACCAGGCCGGTGTCGTCGGCTGGTACAAGGACGGCGTGAAACCGGGCGCGGCCGGCACCGCCCTGATGGTGGGCCACGTCGACACCGAGACCCGGCCCGCCGTCTTCTACAAGATCAGCGCCATGCGGCCCGGGCAGAAGATCCGGGTGTTCCGCGACGACGCGAAGATCGCCGAGTTCACCGTCGACGACGTCCAGGTCATCGGCCGCGACCGCTTCGACGCCCAGCAGGCCTACGGGCCCCGCCGGACCGGCCGCGCCGAACTGCGGCTGGTCACCTGCGGCGGCACCTTCGACCGGACCACCCGCAGCTACACGGCCAACGTGGTCGTCTCGGCGTACCTGACGGGCACGGGCGGGTAAGGGCGTCACGGAAACCGTCGTCCTCGTCGTACGCGGCGGGAGATATGCCAGGATTGAGCCTCGGTGAAGCTGCACCCGAGGGGGAGTTGGATGTACAGCGGCAGGGGGGCCGGGGCGGTCGCCGCGAGGCGGGTGTCCGCGGTGGTGCTGGGGGCGGCACTGCTGGTCACAGGGTGTTCGGGGGCCGACGGCGAGAACGGCGCGAACGGTGAGGACGGCCCGGGCGGCAGGGGGAAGGCGGGTGCGGGCGCCGGGATCACCCAGCAGCCCAAGGAAGCCGCCCCGTTCTGGGTCAACCCGGACAGTACGGCGGCCCGGCAGGTGGCGGCCCTGGAGAAGGCCGGGAAGAAGGAGCAGGCCGCGCAGATCCGGAAGATCGCCGAGCAGCCCGTCGGCGAGTGGGTCAGCCCGGAGAACCCCGAGGAGCAGGCCCGCGGCTTCACCGAGGCCGCCGAGCAGGCCGGCCGCACGGCCCTGCTGGTCCTGTACAACATCCCGCACCGCGACTGCGGCCAGTACTCGCAGGGCGGCGCGGCCGACGGCGACGCCTACCGGGCCTTCGTCGACGCCGTCGCCCGGGGCATCGGGGACCGCTCGGCCACCGTCGTCCTGGAGCCCGACGCCGTGCTGCACCTGGTGGACCACTGCACCCCGGAGCAGTTCCACGAGGAGCGCTACGACCTCCTCAAGGGCGCCGTCACCAAGCTCACCTCGCTCGGGAACACCAAGGTCTACCTGGACGCGGGCAACGCCGGCTGGGGCAAGCCCGACCAGATCTTCGAGCCCCTGAAACGGGCGGGCATCGACCAGGCCGACGGCTTCGCCGTCAACGTCTCGAACTTCTACACCACCGAGGACTCCCTCGCGTACGGCAAGGAGCTGTCCGCGAAGGTCGGCGGCAAGCACTTCGTCATCGACACCAGCCGCAACGGCAACGGGCCCTACACGCAGGGCGATCCCAACGAGCGCTGGTGCAACCCGCCCGGCCGGGCCCTCGGCGAGACCCCGACGGTCCGGACCGCCGACCCGCTCGTGGACGCCTACCTCTGGGTCAAGCGCCCCGGCGAGTCGGACGGCGAGTGCAAGGGCGGCCCGAAGGCGGGCCAGTGGTGGCCCGCCTACGCCCTGAAACTGGCGGAAGCCTCAGCGACCTAGGGACGCCGGCGCTCCCGCCCGTGCGAGCCGCACCCGCGGGAGCGCTACGGCACCTTCACCCACTGCGCCTTGCTCGGCACGCCCTGCGCGTTCGTGACGAACAGCATGTACCAGCCGGGCTGGACGAGGTTCCGGTTCTGCGGCACGGTCACCGTCAGTTCGGTGCCCTCCGCCTTGAAGTCCAGGGCGATGGAGCGCTGGTCCACATCGGTCACGTGCGTGGACGCACTCGGCCGGATCAGCCGGACCTTCCGCACGGAAGAGGCCTGCGGCGAGGAGAACGTCCCCGTCCCGCCGCGCTCGATGGTCTGCGGACCACCGGACAGCCCCGGCCGTGCGCCGTCCTGGTACAGGTACGGCGGTGTGTAGATCTCGATGCGCTGCTCGAACTCGCCCGGCTTGGTGTTGGCCGCGTCGGCGAACAGCGAGTCCGACCCGAAGAACATCACCCGCCCGTCGGGCAGCAGGATCGAGCCCGAGTGGTAGTTGCGGCCCACCAGCGGGTCGGCGACCCGCTGGAAGGTGTTCTTCCGCGTGTCGTACAGCCGTGCCTGGAGGATGTCGGAGTCGCCGCGCCCGCGGTAGTCCTCCGAGCCGCCGGAGACCAGCACGCTGTCGTCGGGCAGGATCGAGGCCTGCGGGTAGCGCGTGCCCTTCTCCAGCGACGGCCCGTCCACGAAGCGCGGGCTGTCGTCCTTCAGGTCGACGATCCGGGTCTTCCGGCTGGACAGCTTGGACTCGCCGACCCCGCCACCGCCGATCACCATGTACCTCTCGTCCTGCGCGGGCGGCAGCAGCACGGTGTTGGAGGTCTCCATCAGCTTCGGGTCGCTGAGCCCCGGGATCTTCGTGAACCTGTTGGTGTCCACGTCCCACACGCCCGGCTCCCGGCCGATGTCGGCCGGTCCGTAACCCGCGTTGGAACCCGAGTAGAAGATCTTGCCGTTCTGCATCAGGAACAGCGCGGGGTACGTCGGGAACTGCCGGACCTTCCGGGTGTACGTCCACTTCCTGGTCTTCGGGTCGAAGATCTCGTTCTTGCCCGGGACCAGCTGGCCGATGTCGTCGAGGCCGGAGACGCTGAGGATCCTGCCGTCGCTCAGCATGGTGAGCGTCGGGTACCAGCGGGCCTCGTTCATCGGGTCGACCTTGATGTACCTCTCGGCGACCGGGTCGAACTCGTAGGCGTCGCGGATCCCCTGGAAGTCCTTCTTGTCCAGGGCGAGTTTCTGCGCGATGCCGTAGGTGTTGCGGGCGTCGGCGCCGGTGAGGCCGCTGATCCGGTAGTTGTCCTGGGTGCCGGTCTCGTACCTGGCGCCCTCCTTGGCCGCCTCGACGTAGATGCGGCCGAGCCCGGGGTCGTTGCCGAGGAACCTGCCGGTCTTGTCGAACCTCTTCTTGGCGCGCGGCACCAGGACCGGGTCCTTGGAGATGAAGGTCTTGCCGTTCTGCTTGCCGGTGAACCGGGTGCCGGCGGGCAGGGTGATCGGCTTGTCCGGGTTCTCGTTGTGGACGATCATCAGGCCGCCGGCCTTCTTCACGTCGCCCTTGAGCTTCTCGTACCGCTTGGTGCCGCCCGCGATCAGCAGGTTGCCGTTGGCGAGCTGGGTGTGGCCCGTGCAGAACAGGTCGCTCGGGGTGGGCACCTTCTTGATGGTGCCCTTGACCGGGTCCCAGACCCGGGTGTCGTACTTCTTCGCGTCGAAGTTGTCCTGGTTGTTGCCCGAGCCCGCGACCAGCAGCACCTTGCCGGTGCGCAGCAGCGCCGCGTGGATGGTGTTCTGCCGGTACTCCTCGGGGAACTCGACGATCTCCCACTTGCCGTTCGCGGCCTTGTACTCCGGCTTGTTGATCTTGTACTGGTGGTATTTCTCGGTCCCGAAGCGGTACAGCCACGGCCCGTTCATCCCGGCCAGCGCGAGTACCACCGCCGTGCCTATCGCGAGTCGACGGGCGCGACGGCGGCCTGCACGGTCGTTCATTCCTTACGTCCCCCAAGTCCACCAAGGGCGATCTGCATGGTCTGGTCGTGGCCCCCTTCGCCCCCGTCCGGCGAGGCGGCCCAGCTGGGCTTGTGCCGCGGGTCGTGCGCCGCGCCCGGCTGCTGCGGGACGGGCAGCGGCTGTGTGCGGTGCGGCCCGGCGGCGTCCTGCGGGCGCTCCGCCACCGGCGCCCCCGCGGCGGGCGTGTCGGCACCGCGCGGGCCGGCCGGGGCACCGGGCTTCTTCGCCTGCCGCAGCTCATGGCGCCAGGCGAAGACCGGGAACGCGGTGATGAGCAGGGCGAACGAGGCCCAGATGACCATCGCCGGGTGGGAGTGCCCGAAGACGAAGCCCGCGGCGAGCGACGCGCTGAAGATCAGAATGAAGTACCAGTGGTACCGGAAGGTGCCGAACCAGCGGTCCGGGCTGGCCGAATCACCCTTGGGGGTGACGACGAACTTGCTCTTGCGGCGCAGCACCGAGTCGGTCAGCGCCTTGGCGTACAGCGGCGCCGACAGCGCGGACATCACCATGCCGGCCACCCCGCCGGAGCCCTCCGGCTCGTGCGGGGAGACGTTGTGCCGGCGGTTCCAGACGTACAGGCCGATCTGGAGCGCGGAGGCGTTGCCGTAGAGCATCAGCCACACCGCCGGGTCGATGTTCACCCCCGAGGCGCCCAGCCCCAGGAACAGCGCGCAACTCAGCGCCGCCAGGATCCAGTTGAGGGCCGACATCGGATAGAAGATGATCATCATCGTGTAGTTGAAGAGCTTGCCCGGCGGCAGCGAGTACCAGCCCTTCCAGTACTGCTTGAGGATCGTCTCGTACGTCCCTCGCGACCAGCGCATCTGCTGGGTGAAGAAGTCCGTCCAGGCGCTCGGGCCCTCGCCGACGGCGAGCACGTCCGGCGTGTACACCGACTTCCACCTGCGGCCGGTGGCCGGGTTCTTGTGGCGGTGCATCTCGAAGCCGGTGGCCATGTCCTCGGTGATCGAGTCGTACAGGCCGCCGATCTGCTTGAGCGCCTTGATGCGTACGGCGTTCGACGTACCCACGAACATCGGGGCGCCGTACCGGTTGCCGGCGCGCTGGATGAGGGCGTGGAAGAGGAACTGCTGCGACTCGGCGGCCTTGGTGACGAAGTTGTCGTAGTTGCCGTACACCTGCGGGCCGATGACGAAGCCGACGTCCGGGTCGCGGAAGAAACCGAGCATCCGCTCCAGGTAGTTGGGCAGCGGCACGTGGTCGGTGTCGACCGAGGCGAAGAAGTCGTAGTCGTCGCCGTGGGCGTCGAGCCAGGCGTTGTAGTTGCCGTGCTTGGTCCTGGCGCGGTGCGGGCCCTTGGCCTGGTTCCACTTCGCCACGCCCTTGCGGGAGAAGTGGTGCACGCCCAGGCGCTCGCAGACCGCCTTCACCTCGGGGTCGTCGCCCTCGTCGAGCAGCCAGACGTGCAGCAGGCCCCGGTGGCGGATCCGCACGGCCGCCTCCAGGGTCTTCGTCACCATCTCCAGCGGCTCCTTGCCGGGCACGAAGGAGGTGAGGAAGGCCACGCGCGTGCCGGCCTCGGGCACCACCGGGACCGGGTCGCGGGCGACCAGGGTGGCGTGTGCGTTGGACAGCACGTTCATGCAGCGGAAGAACTCGATCAGGCCGATCGAGACGAGCATCACGACGTCGAGCGCCGGGAGCCAGTCGAAGGCCGGGTAGTCGCGCTCGGTCCAGTGCTCGGGTTGGAGCAGCCAGAACAGCAGCACCAGCGACAGCACCGGGGCCGCGGCCAGCATCAGGGCGACCCGGATGCGGTGCGGCTCCTGCGAGATCAGCGAGCGGTACTGGACCTTGTACGGCTTGTCCGGGTCGGGCTGAGTGAGGGGGCCCGCGAGCCGGCTGTAGTGCTCGTAGTCGTATCTCGGCAGTGTTTTCCTGATCCGGCGGAACGCGCCCGTGTTCCCGTTGCGATGAGCCTGCACCCTCAGCTGGGTGGTCTGGGACGGGTCGTGGTCCTGCCCGGCGCCTGACGGCGTCGACGTCATGAGTCATCCCCCCACACGCGGGCTGACCGCGTGTTTCGTCGCTTCCTACCGCCTGCTTCGGTCCCCCCCGACCTCCACGGGCGTATCAGTGGTGCGTCGCTGTCACCACGTCATCCACACCTGCGAGACATGGGAACGCGACCTTCCGGTTGCCTGATGCCCCCCTCGGCATCCCGCCATGAGCGAGGCCCCTCACCCCGCGCGACGGACAACCGGATCCTTGCCCCCCAACTACCGCGCACGTGCGGTTCGTCGAAAAACCAGAGTTCTACGGTGTCCGTCTTGATCGCAAGATGCGAAACGCGGTGTTTACCGGTCATATGCACTCATTGTGATGCCTGTGGGGATTCCGTGCAGCCGGTATGGACAGGCACGCACGGATGTTCGTGAAGTGCTCCCTTATGGCCTCCTCCGCCCGTATCGCATCGCCGGACCGTACCGCATCGGAGGTCTGCGGATGCTGTCGGCGGATGATCCGCGGATCTTGTGGTATGCGTCCGGTGAAGGCCACGCGCCGCCACGGGCGGAGGGAAAAGCACGAGGGCGATCCCGTCCGCCGTTCGGCGGAGCGTGATCGCCCTCGTGGTCGGTGCGCCGCCAGGGACTCGAACCCCGGACCCGCTGATTAAGAGTCAGCTGCTCTAACCAACTGAGCTAGCGGCGCGCGGTGACGGCGTAACTCTACAGGACGCCGGAGGGTGCTCCGGACCACCCGGGGCCGGGCCCCCGGTCCCCCGACCCGCCCCGTACATCATTCGGACCGTCAACATGCGCGCCCCGCAGACAGTTGCGAAACTGGCCGTCGTGCACAGGCACGATCATTTTCACCGGAAGTGTGAGGGGAATCGCATGGCGGCTCCGGTATTCGAGGAAATCGATCCCGTGAGCGACTGCGACTGCCCCGGCTGTGTCCACTGGCGACGCGTCCTGCCGCCTTCCCCGGCCGGCCGGACCGCCGGCCACCCGGCCGCCCATCGGGCCCTGGCCGTCGCGGCCGCGGCCTCCGCCGCGCTCGGCGCGGGCCATGCCGTCCCCGCCCTGGCGGTCCCGCACGCCCCCGTCCCCCCGGTCGTTCCCGCAGGTGAGGAGCCTGATACCCCGCAAGGAGGCACGGCCCCGCTGCACGGTCTGGGCGGGCAGGCGGCCACCCCGACGGGGGTCGTGGAGACACCGTGGACGACCCGTGCGGAGATCATCGCCCGGGCCAGGACCTGGGTCGCGGCGCAGGTGCCGTACAGCATGGACGCGTACTGGTCCGACGGTTACCGGCAGGACTGTTCGGGCTTTGTCTCGATGGCCTGGAACCTGCCCGGAAACGAATGGACCGGCAGCCTCCAGCAGTACGGTGTCCGGATTTCCAAGGAGGAACTCCAGCCGGGTGACATTCTGCTGTTCCATAATCCGTCCGATCCCCGGAACGGCTCGCACGTGGTGATTTTCGGCGGCTGGACGGACCACACCCGCACCTCCTACCTCGCCTACGAGCAGGCCCGCCCCCACACCCGCCGGCAGATCACCCCGTACGCCTACTGGAACAGCTCCGGCAGGTACGTCCCCTACCGCTACAGAGGGATCACCGCGGGGTCGGCCGGCTCCCAGCCGGACCCCGGCGCCTCGCCGAGCGCGGGGGCCTTCCCGGGGGCGGTGTACTTCGGCCCCGGCGCGAACAACCCGTACGTCACCCGGCTCGGCCGCATGCTCGTCGCGCGCGGCGGCGGCCGGTTCTACCGCCTGGGGCCCGGTCCGCGCTGGTCGGACGCGGACCGCAGGGCCACTCAGGCCTTCCAGCAGGCCCAGGGCTGGCGGGGTGCGGCGGCGGACGGACTGCCCGGGCCGCTGACCTGGGAGCTGCTGGTGACGGGGCAGGGCCGGGACATCCCCGCCCAGGCGGGCGGAACACCCTCCTCGCACGGGGTGCCGGGCTACCCGGGCCGGGCGCTGTTCCGGCCGGGCGCGGACAACGCGTACGTCACCCAGCTGGGCAGGCAGCTGGTGAAGAAGGGCTTCGGCACGTACTACCGGACCGGGCCGGGGCCGCGCTGGAGCGAGGCGGACCGGCGCAACGTCGAGGCCTTCCAGCGGGCCCAGGGCTGGCGGGGCGGCGCGGCGGACGGCTACCCCGGGCCGGAGACCTGGCGCCGGCTGTTCTCGTGAGCGCCGGCTCCTTCCGTAAGCGTCGTCTGCGAGGCGACTTCTCTCACGCATCTGGCGCGGAGGCTGGAGGCACCCATGACTACCACCACGTCACACACCCCGGAGTCCGAGGGGACGGCCGACGGCCCCGCCCGCTCCGCCCGGCTCATTCAGAACGAGGCGACCACCGAGATCCCCGTCCACCTGCTGTTCCGTGACGACCCCGACCCGTCGCCGGTGCCGCTGAGGCCCGCGGTGGTGAGCCGCCGGCAGGGCACCGGGGAGCAGCCCCGCCTGCGCCGCCCGGCCGCGGAGCGGCCGTGCCCCGTACCGGAGGCGGACCCGGACCTGGCGGAGCGGCCCGCCCGGGTGCTGCCGGGTGCGGTGGGGGTGCTCGCGGGGATGTGCGGGGCGGCCGGGTGCCTGGCCACGTCCTGGTGGGCGGGGGTGCTGCCGCCGCTCGCCGTGGAGGCCCTGCGGCTGCCGGAGTACGCGGGCGCCGGGCTGGGTCCGCTGCAGTGGACGGCGTACGCCGCGGCCGGGGCGCTCGGGCTGTTCGGCCTGGGCGGGCTGGCCCGGGGGCGCACCGGGCGGGCCTGGGTGCTGGACCTGTTCGGCCGCTACCGGGGGACCGTACGGCGCACCGGCCTGCTGTGGGTCAACCCGCTGCTGCTGCGCCGCCGGGTGGACGTCCGGCTGCGGCACTGGCGCAGCGAGCCGATGGCCGCGGCCGACGCGAGCGGAGTCCCGCTGCGGGTGGTGGTGCTGGTGGTGTGGCGGGTCCGGGACACCGCCCGGGCCACGCTCGGGGTGGAGGACCACGAGGCGTATCTGCGCGAGTGTGTCGAGGCGGCCCTGCTGCGGGTGCCGGTGGAGATGCCGGGCGGGGCGAGGGGGGCGGCGGACGCGGCGGGCGAGGCGCTGACCCGGCTGGTGGCGGCGGACTCGGCACCGGTGGGCCTGGAGGTGTTCTCGGTGCAGCCGGCCCGGGTCGAGTACGCCCCCGAGATCGCCCCCGCCATGCACCGCCGCCGCATCGCCGCCCTGGACGCCCAGCACCGGGCGAGCGTGCTCGGCTCGGTCGTCGACTCGGTGGAGGACACGGTGACCCGGCTGACCACGCGGGGCCTGGTCGAACTCGACGACTACGAACGCAAGGCCCTGGTGAAGGACCTGACGGTGGCGTTCTGCGCGGGGCGCGGGGAGCAGGGGCCGTGACGGGTCCCCGGCTGGGCGAACAACCCGTGTGATTGGTATGGACATGCTCACGCGGCGGCCCTAACCTGACCCTTGGTCTAGACCTACTCTGCACGGCTCGCTGAACTTCCCCCACGTTCTCCAGGAGCGGCAGCATGCGTAAGAAGACCAGGTGGTACGCCGCCGCGCTCGGTCTCGCCACGGCCGGGGCATTCGTCCTGTCCGCCGGAGGCGCGAGCGGCCACGGGTACACCGACCTCCCCGTCAGCAGGCAGAAGCTGTGCCAGAACGGCACGGTGAGCAACTGCGGTGACATCCAGTGGGAGCCGCAGAGCGTCGAGGGCCCCAAGGGCTTCCCCGCCTCCGGGCCGGCCGACGGCCGGATCTGCTCCGGCAACAACACGCGGTTCGCCCAGCTCGACAGCCCGCGCACGCCCTCCGGCGGCGCCTGGCCGACCACGAAGGTGACCGGCGGGCAGACCTACACCTTCCGGTGGCAGTTCACGGCCATGCACGCCACCACCGACTTCACGTACTACATCACCAAGCCGGGCTGGAACCAGAACCACAACCTGACCCGCTCCGACCTCAACCTCACCCCGTTCCTGACGGTGCCGTACCACGGCCAGCGCCCGCCGGCCACGCTCTCCCACAGCGGCAGGCTGCCGTCCGGGCTGAGCGGCCACCACGTCATCCTCGCGGTGTGGACGATCGCGGACACGGGCAACGCGTTCTACGCCTGCTCCGACGTCACCTTCTGATCGGGCCGGGACCCCGCGTTTCTCTGAGGTTCCCTTGAGTCACCGGGCCGGCCGGCGCGGGTAGGTTCCTCCCACGCCGGCCGGTCAGGCCGGCGGACCGACCTCGGGGGATGCGCGATGGACGTCTTCTTCTACCTCGTACCCGACGTGATCATGGCGGGGGCGCTCTTCATGGCGTACCGCGTGGTGCGCCGCTGGCTGCGGATCCGCAGCGCCTGGAACAGCGGACTGACGGCCGAGGCGCGCTGCCTGCGGACCTACACCACCACCCACGGCGGAGCCAACGACACCTCGGTGCGCACCACCCTGCACCACGTCTACGAGTTCCTCGCCCGGGACGGCCGGGTGGTCCGGTTCGAGGAGGACGGCGGCCCGGGCACGATCCTCGAGGGCGACTACGTGACCGTGTACTACACCGCAGGCCGCGAGGTCGTGGCCACGGCCCATGCCCCGAGCCGCGCCAAGCACGCGGCGGCCGCCGTCGGCATCCTGGCGTTCCTCGGCGTGATCGTGGCGTTCTGCGTCGGCTTCATCGTGACGTACGCCACGGTCTTCTCCCCGGTCGTGAACGCCGTCGGCTTCTGAGCACCGGATCCCGGCCGGACACGCCGGCCGCACACGACTGAGGGGCCCCTGCTCCCACGAGAGGCCCCTCATCTGTGCGCCGCCAGGGACTCGAACCCCGGACCCGCTGATTAAGAGTCAGCTGCTCTAACCAACTGAGCTAGCGGCGCATGACTCCCGCCGACCGCTCGGATCACTCCCTCGCGGTGGCGACGAAGAAAATAGTACCTGGTCCCGGAGGGTGCTCCCGACCAGCTCCTAGATCGCCAGGGACAGCAGCACCGGAGCCGCGTTCCGGTTCAGGGTGTCGGCGGCCTGGCGCAGCCGGTGCGCGTGCTCGAGCGGCAGGGACAGGGCCAGGCAGCCCACCGTCGAGCCGGCCGTGATCGGGACGGCCGCGCAGACCGTGCCGACCGCGTACTCCTGGAGGTCCAGCACGGGCACGGTGGGCGGCTGCGCCGCCAGGCGGGAGAGCAGCAGCTTGTCGCTGGTGATGGTGCGCGAGGTGAGCCGGGCCGGCTTGTGCCGGGCGAGATGGTCACGGCGGCCGTTGTGGTCGAGCTGGGTGAGCAGGCTCTTGCCGACCGCGGTGGCGTGGGCGGAGTAGCGGAAGTCGACCCACTCGTTGACCTTGGGGGTCGCCGGGCTGTCGGCGTACTGGGTGACCTTGACCTCGCCGTCGACGTACCGGCTGAGGTAGACGGCCGCGCCCACGGAGTCGCGCAGCCGGTCGAGGGTGTGCTGGAGCTGCTCGCGCAGCGCCTCCTCCCGGTGCCGGGCCGAGGTGAGGCGGGCGAAGGCGTCTCCGGTGACGTACGCCCCGTCGGCGGCCTGGGCGACGTAGCCCTCGCGGCGCAGCATGCGCAGGAGCGTGGTCAGTCGCTCCGGGGCGAGGCCGGTGTCGCGGGCGAGTGCGGTGTCGGTGACTCCGGTGGTGTGCCGTGCCACGGTCTCCAGGACGCGCAGCGCTTCCTGGGCGGAGTGGTACGGCGCGGTCGGCTCGTGCTTCAGCGCCACGGTTTCCCCCTGCGCCTGCTGTTGGGGCCGTCATCCGGTCGGTGAACCGCTTCCACGATAACCGGCAAGGAGTCTGCGGGGAGCGGGTGTTGACAAAGTCTCAGAACCCTCCCAACTGGGCCACTGGCACTCTGGCATATGCCACAGTCATCACCCACTCCCCGGACCGGGCACATCGGCCCGTTCACAGCCGGTGGTCACAGGACCGCGCTGAGGAATTCCCGGGTGCGGTCCCGCTCCGGCTCGCTGAAGATCTTCTCCGGCGGGCCCGACTCGATGATCCGCCCCGAGTCGAACATCAGCACCTGGTCGGAGATGTCCCGGGCGAAGTTCATCTCGTGGGTCACGCACAGCATGGTGATGTCGGTGCTGCGCGCGATGTCCCTGAGCACGTCCAGCACGCCCGCGACCAGCTCCGGGTCGAGCGCGGAGGTCACCTCGTCCAGCAGCAGCACCTGCGGCCGCATGGCCAGCGCCCGGGCGATCGCCACGCGCTGCTGCTGACCGCCGGACAGCTGCCCGGGGTGCTTGTCGAGGTGCTCGCTGAGCCCGACCATCTCCAGCAGCTCCCGGGCCCGCTCCTCGGCGGCGTCCTTGGACATGCCGAGGACGGTGACGGGCGCCTCGGTGATGTTGCGCAGCACCGTCATGTTGGGGAACAGGTTGAACTGCTGGAACACCATCCCGATCTTCTTGCGGACCTCGCGGACCTGCTTCTCGGGTGCCGGGAACAGCCGCTGACCGTCGACGGTGATGGTGCCCTCGTCGGGCTTGGTCAGCGTCATCAGCAGCCTGAGGATCGTGGTCTTGCCCGACCCGGAGGGCCCGATCAGGGTGACGTGCTTGCCGGCGTCGACGGAGAAGTCGAGGTGGTCGAGGACCGTCACGTCCCCGAACCGCTTGGTGACCTGCTCCAGCCGGATCAGCTCGGTGCCCCGCTCGCGCGGCTCGGTCGCGGGGTGGGTGTGGGTGTGGGTGTCAGTGGACAAGGCGTCGCTCCAGGGCTCGCAGGGCAAGGGAGGCCAGGTAGGAGATGACGATGAAGGCCACGCCGATCACGGTCACTGGCTCGGTGAAGCGGAAGGTCTCCTGGGAGAACAGCCGGGCCTCGCCGAGCATCTCCAGCACCGTGATCGCCATCAGCATCGGCGTGTCCTTGAGCATCGCGATGACGTAGTTGCCGAGCGCCGGCACCACGCGGCGCACCGCCTGCGGCAGGACGACCGCCGTCCAGGTCCGCCGCAGCGGCAGGTTCAGCGCCGTCGCCGCCTCCCACTGGCCGGCCGGTACGGCGTCGATGCCGGCGCGGTAGACCTGCATCGTGTACGTCGAGTAGTGCAGCCCGATCGCGAGGATGCCGGTGGTCAGCGCCGAGGCGGTCACGCCCCACTCGGGCAGCACGTAGAAGAGGAAGAACAGCTGCACCAGCAGCGGAGTGTTGCGGATGAACTCCGTGACCGCCCCGACCGGCCAGCACACCCACCGGGAGGGCACCCGGCTCAGCAGGGCCCACACCAGTCCCAGCACGAAGGAGATCAGCGAGCCGAGGACCAGCGCCTGGAGGGTGACCAGCAGGCCGTCCCAGAAGTGCGGCATGAAGTCGGCGACCGCGGTCCAGTCCCAGTTCACGACACACCACTTCCCTCAGGCACCCGGACGGGGGCCGCCTTCTTCCGCGGGGCCTTGCCGACGCCCGCCTTCAGCTTCTTCTCCAGCCCGCGCATCCCCCGCGTCAGCAGGAACGCGATCACGAAGTAGATCAGCAGGACGTACGTGTAGATCTCCGCGCTCTCCTGCAGCGCCAGGCGCACCAGGTTGCCGCTGAAGGCCAGGTCGCCCATGCCCATGACCGACACCAGGGCGGTGCCCTTGAGCAGTTCGACCAGCAGGTTGGAGAAGGGCGGGATCATCTCCGGCACCGCCTGCGGCAGCAGGATCAGCCGCAGGCGCTGCCAGGGCGTGAAGCTGAGCGCGATCCCGCCCTCCTTCTGCGCCGGGTCGACCGCGCTCAGCGCGCCCCGCACGATCTCCGCGCCGTACGCGCCGTACGTCAGCCCGAGCGCCAGCGTGCCCGCCCACAGGGGCACCAGCTGCCAGCCGAAGGCGAGCGGCAGCACGAAGAACACCCAGAAGATCATCACCAGCGCGGACGTGCCGCGGAACACCTCGGTGTAGAAGCCCGCGAGGAAGCGGACGATCCACCGCCGGTGGGTGCGCGCGATGCCGACGACGAAGGAGACCGCCGTGGCCAGCAGGGCGCTGAGGACGAGCAGCTGAACCGTCACCCAGACGCCGTCGAGTACCAGTTCCCACAGTCCCGAGGTCATCCGCCGCACAGCTCCTTCGCGGTCAGATCCGTCATCTCGGCCTCGGTGAAACCGAACGGCCGCAGGATGCGCAACAGCTCCCCGCTCTTCTTGAGCTTGCGCAGCTCGGCGTTGAAGGCGTCGCGCAGCCTGGTCTCGGTGCGCCGGAACGCGAACGCGCCGCCGTCGACGTGGGGTCGGCCGCCGACGACCGGCTTGAAGGGCCGGGTCACCTCCGCCTTGACGGACTTCTTCACCACCTCGCGGGTGGTCAGCGCCGTACCGGCGAACACGTCGACACGCCCCGCCTCCACGGCGTTCAGCCCGGCCACCTGGTCCGGGACGATCAGCATGTCGCTCTCCTTGTACCCGGCCTCGACCGCGTACTGGATCTCGGCGTAGCCGGTGCCGGTGGCGAGCTTCGCCTTCTTCGCGACGACGTCCTCGTACGTGTGCAACCCCTTCGGGTTCCCCTTGCGCACGATGAACGCGTCCATCATCTGGTAGTCGGGGTCGGCGAAGATGACCTGCTCGCAGCGCTCGGGCGTGACGTACATCCCGGCGGCGACCACGTCGAACTGCTGGGAGTTGAGCCCGGGGATGAGCGAGCCGAACTCGGTCGGCACCGGCTGCACCCGGCCGACACCGAGCCGCTTGAAGATGACCTTCGCCAACTCCGGTGCCTCACCGGTCAGTTCACCGTTCTTGTCGATGTAGCCGAACGGGATCTCCCCGGCGATGCCGAGCCGTACGACGCCGGCGGCCCGCAGCCGTTCGAGCAGATCACCGCCGTTCGTGCCCGACGCGGCGGCCACGCGAGAGCAGCCGGCGGCCCCGAGCGCGCCGAGCGCCGCGACCCCCGCGAGCAGCGACCGGCGTGTGGTTCCGGACGGGTTCTGGCTGTTTCTGAGTGGTGGAGCCATGGCCGCGCGGCTACCCGACGGCATGCGATGTATGCGGAAGGGGCACGTGGGGACCCGTGACAGATGGCTTCATCGAAGTTTCACGTGCCCGGCGCGAGGGCGCCGCACGGTGAAACCGCCTCCCTTTTCAGCCATCTTGGAGTCCTCGGACAGCGTCAGTGGCCGGGTACGTAGCCGCGCTGCTTGTCGACCACGTTCACCAGTTCCCTGCCCGACTCCCAGCGCTCGTACAACTCCACGAACTGGGCCGCGAGTTCGTCCCGCCAGCCGGCGGTGTCCCCGCTCATGTGCGGGGAGACGATCAGACCCGGCACGTCCCACAACGGGCTGCCGGGCGGCAGGGGTTCGGTGTCGAACACGTCCAGGGCGGCCCCCGCGATCCAGCGCTTGGCCAGCGCTTCCGCCAGGGCGTCGGTCACGACCAGCGGCCCGCGCCCCACATTGATGAACCGGGCCGAGGGCTGCATCACCCCGAAGCGGCGCGCGTCGAACATGCCGTACGTCTGCTCCGTGAGCGGCGCGGCGGCGATCACCCAGTCGGCGCGGGAGAGCAGCCGGTCCAGATCGTCCGGGCCGTGGATGCCGGTGCGGGGCGTGCGGCCGACGACGGCGGTGGTCAGGCCGAGCGCCTTCAGCGTGCGGGCGACGGCCCGCCCGATCGGCCCGGAGCCGACCACGACCGCCCGGCTCCCGGCGACCTTCACCGACTCGCGGTGCCGCCAGGTCCGCTCCCGCTGGAGCTGCAGCGTCCGGGGCAGGTCCTTGGCCATGGCCAGCACGAGGGCGGCGACGTACTCGGCGATGGGCTGGTCGAAGACGCCGCGCGCGTTGGTGACCACCGTGTCGGAAGCGGCCAGCTCCGGACACATCAGGTGGTCCACGCCCGCGCTGGCCGTGTGCACCCAGCGCGGCCGCGGCCCGTCGCCCGGCCAGGCCTCCCGTACCGCGGTCGAGGCGAAGTCCCACACCAGCAGCACGTCGGCGTGCGGCAGCCGCTCGGCGAGAGTGGCGGCGTCCGCGTGCTCGATCGTCGCGCGGCCGGTGAGGCGGCCGAGACGGGGCAGGGGGTCGGCGTCCAGGACGAGCAGGATGGGCAGGGGCATGGGCACCGTTTCTCCGGACGGCTCCGGGGCCGGGAGCGCGCGTGTGACATGCGGGTTTCCGACCACGCTCGCACCCGAACCCACCTGCGTCAACGGGGCACGGACACGGCCGGTCGCCGCTTCCTTCCGCTGCGTGAGCCCTCCTGGCGGGCGAGCGCCGGGGGCGCAGCGCGGTGATCCCGGCCGACCCAGGTGACCATGTGGGCGGCGTCGCGCCGGCTGGGTACCCGGGTCCCGTACGCCGGGACCGCCGGACACCGGTCCCGTACCGCCGGACGAAGAGCAGCAGGAAGGCTGGACATGACCGCACTCGGACTCCTCTACCCGGGCCACTCGGCGGAGGACGACTATCCGCGCATCGAGCAACTGCTGGGCAGCGACATCCGGATCGACCTGGTGCACACCGACATCGGCGAGGACGCGCACCGGGTGGACGCCCTGCGCGAGATGGGCACGCCCGAGCGGCTGGCATCCGGCGTCCAGGAACTGCGGCACGCCGGCGCCGAGGCCGTGGTGTGGGCCTGCACCAGCGGCAGCTTCGTGCACGGCTGGGAGGGCGCGCAGGACCAGGTGCGCGCCCTGGCGCAGACGGCCGGCATGCCCGCCTCCTCCACGTCCTTCGCGTTCGTGCACGCGGTACGGGAGCTGGGCGTGGGCCGGGTCGCGGTCGGGGCCACCTACCCGCAGGACGTGGCGACCCTGTTCGCCGACTTCCTCCGGGCCGCGGGCCTCGACGTGGTCACGGTGAAGAGCGCGGGGATCGCCGCGGCGGCCGAGGCCGCCACGTGGGGCGAGCCCGAGGTGCTGGCGCTGGCCCGCGCGGCCGACCACCCCGACGCGGAGGCGCTCCTGCTCCCCGACACGGCCCTGCATACCGCCGCGTACCTCACGACCCTGGAGAAGGAACTCGGCAAGCCCGTCCTCACCGCCAACCAGGTCACGGTCTGGGAGGCCCTGCGCCTGACGGGCCGCCGGGTGAACGCACCGGAACTGGGGGCGCTGTTCACGAAGGAGCCGCTCGTGCAGGTGTGAGTTCTTCCCAGGAGATCTTCACGCCCCTCGGACCGCCTGCGCCGGGACGGCGGCCCGCTCGCCCGAGCCGCGGACGATCAGCCGGGTGGGGATGGTGAGGGTGCGGGCACGGGTGCGGTCCCCGTCGAGGCGGGCCAGGGCGGTGGCCGCGGCCGCCCTGCCGATCTCCTCGGGGTCCTGGGCGACCACCGTGAGGGCCGGCTCGAGTGCCTCGGCGAGCGGTACGTCGTCGAAGGCGACGAAGGCGACGTCCTTGCGTCTGCTGCGGGAGAGTTGGGCGACTATGCCCAGCGCCACCATGTTGTTCCCGGCGAACAGGGCGGTCGGCGGTTCCGGCAGGCCGAGCAGGTGGGAGGTGGCGGCCGCGGCCCCGAGCTGGTCGTGGGCGTTGGTGACCAGCGCGCGGTCGTAGGGGATGCCGGCGTCCTCCAGGGCCGCGCGGTACCCGGCGAGGCGCTCGCGGCGCGTGTACAGCTTGGTGGGCAGGTCACCGATGAAGCCGATGCGCCGGTGGCCGTGCGCGATCAGATGCGCCACGCCCTGCTGAGCGCCGTCCCGGTTGGAGCTGACGACGCTGTCCGTGGCCAGGCCCACTCCCGGACGGTCGAGGAAGACGACGGGCAGGCCGGCGGCGCGGTGCGGCTTGAGGTGGGAGTGGTCGGCGCCGACGGACGGCACCACCATCAGGATGCTGACGCGCCGCGCGAGGAACTTGTCGGTCAGGGCGCGTTCGCGGTCCGGGTCGTCGGCGGAGGAGCCCATGAGCAAGGTGAGTCCGCGTTCGCGGACGGTGTCCTCGATGCTGCGGGCCACGGCTCCGAAGAAGGGGTTGCCGAGGTCGGGGATGACCAAGCCGATGGTGGTGTCGGGACCGCCGACGCGGATGTTGCGCGCCATCAGGTTCGGCTGGAAGCCGAGTTTCGCCACGGCGGCAAGGACCTGTTCCCTCGTCCGGGTCGAGACGGGTCCGTCCTCGTTCAGGACGCGGGACACCGTTTTGGCGCTGACGCCCACTTCTCGGGCGACGTCGGCCAGGGTGGGGCGGCGGTTCGCTGCCATGGAGGGTGCGGTCTCCTGTTGCTCGTCGGTTCCGGCCTCGGCCTCGGCCGGAACCGTGCGTGCCGAAGGGTGGGTCAGGTGGCCTGGACTCCCGCGGCCTTGGCGGCCTCGGAATCCGCGACGACAGTACCTCCGGTCTCGTCGACGGTCAGCGCGCCGGTCATGATGGCGACGACCTCCGCCATGGAGTAGTCGGAGGGCTTGATCAGGGCCACCCGCTTGCCCAGCCGGTGCACGTGGATGCGGTCGGCGATCTCGAAGACGTGCGGCATGTTGTGGCTGATGAGCACCACCGGCATGCCCTTGTCGCGGACGCGGCGGATGAGGTCCAGCACCTGGCCGGATTCCTTGACACCGAGGGCGGCGGTGGGTTCGTCCATCACGACGACGCTGCGGGCCCAGGCGACGGAACGGGCGACCGCGACGGCCTGGCGCTGTCCGCCGGAGAGGGTCTCCACCGCCTGCGTGAGCGAGCGCAGGCCGATCTTCAGGTCGGCCATGTGCTCGGCGGCCTCCTGGCGCATGCGCTTCTTGTCCAGCATGCGGAAGACGCTGCCGAGGACGCCGGGACGGCGCAGCTCGCGGCCGAGGAACATGTTCGAGGCGATGTCCATGGAAGCGGCGACGGCGAGGTCCTGATAGACGGTCTCGATGCCGTGGGCGCGGGCGCTTTGCGGGCCGGAGAACGTGATGGGTTCCCCGTTGAGCCGGATCTCGCCGGCATCGGGCGTCAGCGCGCCGGTGAGGGCCTTGATGAGGCTGGTCTTGCCGGCTCCGTTGTCGCCGATGACCGCGAGGACCTCGCCGGGCAGCAGGTCGAAGTCGGCGCCGTCGATGGCGGTGACGTGGCCGTACCGCTTGACCAGACCGCGGGCCTGCAGCACGGGGGTGGGGGAGGGGGTGGCGGTCATCGGGCCTTCTTCCGGGAGATCTGGTCGACGGTCACCGCGAGGATCACCAGCACGCCGGTGATCAGGGTCTGGTAGATCGAGGCGACGCCCATCAGCTGCAGGCCGTTGCGGAACACACCGACGATGAGGACGCCGATGAACGTGCCGAGCACCGATCCGCGCCCGCCGAACAGGCTGGTGCCGCCGAGGACCACGGCCGTGATGCTGTCGAGGTTGTCGGTCTGTCCCGCCTGCGGGTCGCCGACTCCGGTGCGGGAGATCAGCAGCAGGGCGGCGATGCCGTACAGCACGCCCGCGGTGGTGTAGACGCCGATGGTCAGGCGGGAGGTGCGGATGCCGTTCAGCCGCGCCGCCTCCTGGCTGTTGCCCAGCGCGTAGACGTGCCGGCCCCAGCCGGTGCTGCTGAGCGCGTAGGCGAGGAGGAGGAACAGGGCGATGGTGACCAGGGAGCCGTAGGTGATGTCGGTCCTGCCGAGCGGGAAGGTCTGCCCCAGGGCGGTGAGCGGGCCGGGCAGGTTGGTGACCGTCTGCTCCTCGGAGTAGATGTGGGTCAGCGCGAACGCCACGTTGAGCATCCCGAGCGTGACGATGAACGGCGGCAGCGGGATCTTCTGCACCAGCAGCCCGTTGAGCAGCCCGAAGCCGCCGCAGACGGCGATGCCCACGGCGATGGCCACGAGCGGGGGCAGGGTGCCCTCGGCGGCCATCTTGGCGATCATGATGCTGCCGAACGCCATCACGGCACCGCACGACAGGTCGATGCCCGCCGTGAGGATGATCAGCGTCTGGCCGATGGCGAGTGTGCCGACGACCATCACCTGTTGCACGATCAGCGAGAAGTTCCCGCCGGTGAGGAACTGGTCGGTCGACAGGGAGAAGAAGACGCAGGCCAGCAGCAGGGCGACCAGGGGGCCCGTGGTCGGTTGGGTGAGCAGTCTGCGGACCGTGGTCGGCGCTTTGAGCTCGGCGTACGGCGTGGACGTCGACGGTGGCGTGGACGTGGCAGTCATGCGAAGTCCTTGTCGGAAGACAGAGATCCTTGTCGCGCCCCACGGGGGGACAAGGGGACGAGGGGGCGGCCGTCCCGGTCGGGGAGGGCGGGCCGGCCGCCCCGCTGGGGGGTACGGCGGCGTCGGGGGGACCGGCGGGCGGCTCAGCCCCAGCAGTTCTCCAGGCCGAAGGCGGTGTCCTTGGAGTCGACGCCGGCCTGCGCCTTGTCGGTGATCAGGGTGACGCCGGTGTCGGTGTAACCGGACGCCTTCTTGCCGCCCTTGGCGTACGACACGACGGCCTTGACGCCCTCGGCCGCCATCTTCAGCGGGTACTGCTGGGACGTGGCCGCGATCTTGCCGTCCTTGACGGCCCGGGTGCCGGTGCAGCCGCCGTCGACGGAGACGATCAGGACGTCCTTCTCCTTGCCCTTCGCCTTCAGCGCGGTGTACGCGCCCAGCGCCGCGGGCTCGTTGATGGTGTAGACGAGGTTGATGCCGGGTTCCTTCTGGAGGCAGTTCTCCATGGCGGTCTGGCCCTTGGCCTGGTCGCCGCCGGTGTCCTGGGCGCACAGGACGTCCTTGTCGGTGGCGCCGAAGCCCTTCAGGAAGCCGTTGTGCCGCTGGACGCCCACGGAGACACCCGGAGCGAGGTCGAGGGTGGCTATCTTCGCCGTCTTGCCCTTCATCGCGGCCTTGGCGTACTCGCCGATCAGTTCACCGGCCTTGAGGTTGTCGGTGGCGAAGAGGGCGTCGACCGCGCTCTCCGGCTCGGTCGGGGTGTCCAGGGCGATGACCAGGACGCCCTTGGCCTTCGCCTTCTCGATGGCGGGCACGATCGCCTTGGAGTCGCTGGGGGTGATCAGGATGCCCTTCACACCGGCGGCGACCATGTTCTCGATCGCGGTGACCTGCCCGGCGTTGTCGCCGTCGAACTTGCCGGCCGCGGTCATGAGCTGGACGCCCTCGGCCTTCGCGGTCTTCTCCGCGCCCTCCTTCATCTTCACGAAGAACGGGTTGGTGTCGGTCTTGGTGATCAGGCCGACCTTGACCTCGCCCGAACCGGCGCTGGACGAACCCGATCCGGTACCGGAGCCGGATCCGCAGGCCGTCAGGGTGAGGGCCGCGATGCCCGTGACAGCGGCGGCTCTGAGGAGGGGAGAGGACAGGCGAGTGGTGCGAGACATGAACGACTCCTGTGGATAGCGGGCGGCACAGGGCTGGGTTCGGGGCATGCCACCCGGGGTGTCACCGTTGACTTATGTCATCGTTGACACTGCATGGCGAGGATGATGGACTCCGCCTCCCGGCAACGTCAATGCCTTGCGTGCGTCACAAATCGGCAACGTACGAAGCCGCCGACCCCCGCTCACGCGCGTACGACCCGTCCTGGTTTGCCCGTACTGCTCCGCGAGATGGGCAGGTCATGAGTCCGCGCCGGATCGCCGTCGGCGGAGAGTGCGCCGCCGGCTCGACGGCGGCCGCGTGCAGGCCACCGGCTCTGATCCGCCACGTGACAAGCCAGTTGGCGCAGCCCGCGACGACCGGTCAGGCCTGACGGGCGGGCAGGCGGGCCGCGCCGGGTGATCCTGCCGCAACGGTTGACGCGTGGACCTGGCTCCCCCCATCATCGGGCCACTCGATGTCATCGATGACACAAGTCATCGATGACACCTCTGGTGGGCGCGTGGACGTCGGTGCCGGCCAGGGTGACGCCTCTCGGACCGTCCGCCGCAGGCGCGGCAGCCCGGACGGCCGCAGCACAGGAGACACCATGAGCTCTGGACGTGTACCCCGGCAGGCCCGCGTGCGGATGATCGCGGCGGTGGCGACCGTCTGCGCCCTGGCCGCCGCCCCGCTCGCCCCCCAGGCTGCCGCGGCCGACGCTCCCCCGTACTCCGAGACCTACCGTCCCCAGTTCCACTTCACTCCGCAGAAGAACTGGATGAACGACCCCAACGGCCTGGTGTATTACAAGGGCGAGTACCACCTCTTCTACCAGTACAACCCCAACGG
This sequence comes from Streptomyces sp. NPDC052682, assembly GCF_040678435.1. NCBI lineage: Bacteria > Bacillati > Actinomycetota > Actinomycetes > Kitasatosporales > Streptomycetaceae > Streptomyces > Streptomyces sp. NPDC052682. Next base: position 233,274 of record NZ_JBFATS010000004.1, read on the forward strand.
CACCTCCTGGGGAGATATGTCCTGGGGGCACGCGGTGAGCACGGACCTCGTGCACTGGAAGGAACTGCCGCTCGCCCTGACGCACGACGACGAGGAGATGGTCTTCTCCGGCAGCGCGGTCGTCGACCGGGACAACACCACCGGCTTCGGCACCAGGAAGAACCCGCCCATGGTGGCGGTCTACACCCGCTACGACAAGTCCACCGGCATCCAGTCCCAGGCGCTCGCCTACAGCACCGACCGCGGCCGCACCTGGACCAGGTACCAGGGCAATCCGGTCATCGACATCGGCTCCCGGGACTTCCGCGACCCCAAGGTCCAGTGGTACGAGCCCACGAAGAGCTGGCTGATGACCGTGTCGCTGTCCGCCGAGCACAAGGTGCGGTTCTACTCGTCGAAGAATCTCAAGGACTGGACCCTGCTCAGCGAGTTCGGACCGGCCGGTGCGACGGGCGGCGTGTGGGAGTGCCCCGATCTGTTCCCGCTCGCGGTCGACGGGAACCCGGACACCATCAAGTGGGTGCTGGTCGTCAACATCAACCCCGGTGGTATCGCGGGCGGTTCGGCCGCACAGTACTTCGTCGGCGACTTCGACGGCACCACGTTCACCGCCGAGGACAAGGGCAGCTACACCCCGCCCGCGGGCACCGTCGTACAGGACTTTGAGGGCTCCGGCTTCGGGGCCTGGACCACGACCGGCACGGCGTTCGGCGACGGGCCGGCGGCCGGGGCGCTGGCCGGGCAGGGCACGGTCGAGGGCTTCGACGGCACGGGCCTCGCCAACAGCTTCCACTCCGGTGACGGCACCACCGGCACCCTCACCTCGCCGGAGTTCACCCTCGCCAGCCCGTACCTGAACTTCAAGGTCGGCGGCGGCCGGCACCCGCATGAGCCCGGGACGGTCCTGGAGCAGGGCCCCCCGCCCGCGGGCACGGTCCTGGCCGACTTCGAGGGCGGCAGCTACGGCGACTGGACGGCGACCGGGGACGCCTTCGGCTCGGCACCGGCCACCGGCACCCTGCCGGGCCAGCAGCAGGTCTCCGGTTTCCTGGGCGGTGGCCTGGTCAACACCTTCCTCGGCGGTGACGCCACCACCGGCACCCTCACCTCGCCGGAGTTCACCCTCGACAAGAAGTACATCGACTTCCTCATCGGCGGCGGCAATCACCCGGCCGGCTCGGACAGCCCGACCGCCGTCGAACTCCTCGTCGACGGCCAGGTGGTGCGCAGCGCCACCGGACGGGACGCCGAGGCGCTCAACTGGGCTTCCTGGGACGTCAGCGACCTCGCCGGCAGGACGGCGCGGATCAGGATCGTCGACGGCAACACCGGCGGCTGGGGGCACATCAACGTCGACCACATCATGCTGTCCGACACCAAGGCGCAGCCCGTCTCCCAGGAGACCTCCGTCAACCTGCTCGTCGACGGCCAGGTCGTCCGCAGCGCCACCGGCTCCGACAGCGAGACCCTCGACTGGGCCTCCTTCGACCTGCGCCCCTACCTCGGCAAGACGGCGCGGATCCAGATCGTCGACCACAACACCGGCGGCTGGGGCCACATCCTGGCCGACCAGTTCACCGCCGCCGACGCCCCCGCCCTCTCCGCCCTGCAGCGCGCCGACTGGGCCGACTACGGCAAGGACTACTACGCGGCGGTGTCCTGGGAGGACGCCCCGGGCGGCAAGCGCTACATGATCGGCTGGATGAACAACTGGGATTACAGCGGCGCCGTCCCCACCTCCCCCTGGCGCGGGGCGCAGAGCATCCCCCGGGAGATGGCCCTGCGCACCGTCGACGGACGCGTCCGGCTGACCAGCAAGCCGGTGAACAGTGTGGCGTCCCTGCGGCAGGGCGACGCGGCGACCGCGACCGGGGTCACGGTCAAGAACACCTCGCAGCCCCTCATCGGCCCCGCGGCCGAGGGCAAGGCGCTCGACATCGAGGCCACCTTCTCCCTCGAGGACGCCGAACGCTTCGGCCTGAAGGTGCGCACCGGCGCGGGCGGCGAGGAAACGGTGATCGGCTACGACACCACGACACAGCAGCTGTACGTCGACCGCACCCGCTCCGGCGCGGTGGACTTCAACTCCACCTTCCCCGGCGTCCAGACCGCACCGCTCAAGCCCAGAAACGGCAAGGTCACGCTGCGGATCCTGGTCGACTGGTCGTCCGTCGAGGTCTTCGGCGGCAGCGGCGAAGCCGTGATCACCGACCAGATCTTCCCCGACCCCGCGAGCCAGGGCGTGCGGGTGTTCGCCGAGAACGGCTCGGTGAAGCTGGACAGGGCTTCTGTCTGGCACCTCGCCTCCGCCCACCACTGACGGCCCGCTCCACGCCACAACCACGACGGCCACGACCCAAGGACAGGACACCGTGACGAAGACCCTGCTCGCCGAGTTCACCGCCCGCCAGGGAACGGAGGAGGAGGTCGCCCGCCTGATCCGGGAGTACGCCCGGAAGGTGCGCGAGGAGGAAGGCAACCTCGCCTTCGACGTCTACACCAAGGCGGCCGATCCGCGCGCCTACTGGATCTTCGAGGTGTACCGGGACGAGAACGCCTTCCAGGCGCACCTCGACGCCCCGTACGGCAAGCCGTTCAATGCCGCGCTGGCCCCGCTGATCGAGGAGGACGCCTCCGTGCTGACGTTCCTCGACCCGGTGGAGTGCCGTGAGTTCATGCAAACTGAAGGGATTTCGGTGGGAACACAGGGTCCGTCGTCGTGCTCCACTGAGCTGAGTCCGTGAGTTCGGCTCCAACTCGCGACCATGCCGTTCCTGGTCCCTGGACGGCCCGGCCGGTGAGCGGGCTAACCAACGGGGCGGCGGTAGCGCAACTTGTTGAGGGAGGCCCCACCGGTGGTGTCCTCCACGGCTGCGCCGTCTGCGCGCCAGCCGGCCGCTTCGTAGAAGCGCCGAGCGCGTTCATTGTCTTCCAGGACCCACAAGGTGGCTTGTGTGTAGTCGGCCTGTGCGAGAGTCGTCAACGTGGCCAGCATCAAGTGCTTCCCTATTCCAGTGCCCCAGACCGCGGGCATCGCATAAAGCGTGCCGATTTCCGCGATGGCAGGGGTCTCCTGAGATGAGCCGAAACCTGCGAATCCGACGATCCCTGCCTCGGTTTCGGCTACCAGCACTCCCGATGACGGCCATCGTGTCTCCGCGATGCGTGTCTTCCACTCGGACTCTTCGCGGCTTGGGTCCATGGCGTCGAGGTAGTGCTGTGGAACAAGACCGGCAAAGGCTGCCTGCCAGGAGCGCACGTAGACACCGGCGACCGCTGATGCGTCATCAGGCCATGCCTGTCGAGTCTGCATGGCCGTCATTCTTCAAGTCCCGTCGATCCGGGCCAAGTTCTTTTCCTGATGGCGATGCCGAGTGCTCGGCTGTTTGTTGCAGCAGTGCCCGTGCGGAGTCCGCGTAGCGCATCGCGGTCTTCTCGTCGAGCCCGAACACCTCGGCGAGGTGGAGCGGGTCGGGCCCGTGTGTCAGGGCCTCTTTCACGGGATGTCGCACAGCCTGACCGGTTGGTCATGCCGAGTGGTGGCGCAGGGCGGTACTCGAAGCACCGAGTTCGCACCACACGTACTTTCCCCGGCTGCCCTCTCTGGCCAGCGGCTGCCACCCCCATACGTCGGCGCAGGCCCGTACGAGTGCCAGCCCTCGGCCTCCCTCCAGCTCCAGCGCCTGCTCGAAGGGCTGCGGCGGCTCGGGCGGCGAGGGGTCGGCGTCCCAGGCGCCGAGTCGGAGGATCCCGTTTCCCGACCAGCGCACGCGCAGTGCGGCCGGCCCCTTCGTGTGACGTACGGCGTTGGAGACCAGCTCCGTCGCGAGGAGTTCCGCCAGGTCGGTCAGGCGGATGAGGCCGTGCATGGTGAGGATCAGCCGGAGGGTGCGGCGGCAGATGGTGACGGCTCGTGGGTCGTTCGGGATGGAGAGGGAGTACTCCCAGGGTTCGGCTTCGGGCATGCGTGAGCTCCTGGATGGTGGAGGGGGAGTGGAGGGGGCCGGGCCGGTGTCATTGCCGCAGCCGTCGTGGCAGGACGGAGCGGTGCGCTTCCGGTCGCCCGGGGTTTCGCACCGTGTGCGTCGCGTCACTGGCGGTAGGTCATAAATTTCAGTCGGCGCAAGCGGATCGGTAGTGTGGCCCCCGAAAGGGTTGTCTCACCTAGGCCGTTGAGAAAGAGGTCGCCGTGCCAGCAAGACGGCACCCCACAGCACGTCAGGTACGCCTGGGCGTTGAACTGCGGAGACTGCGGGAAGCGGCAGGCCTCAAGGCGACGCAGGCTGCAAGCCTGTTGGGCGTCAACTCCGTCCAGATGAGCCAGATCGAGTCGGGCGTCTCAGGGGTGAGCGAGCAGCGGGTTCGTCAGCTCGCCTCCAACTATGCTTGCTCGGACGTTCAGTTGATCGATGCCTTGGTGGCCATGGCGACCGATCGGACGCGCGGTTGGTGGGAGCAGTATCGGGGGCAGCTGCCGGCGCCGTTCCTGGATCTGCCAGAGCTGGAGCACCACGCCAGCTATCGGTGGGACGTGGAGTTCCTGCACATCCCCGGCCTTCTGCAGACCGCGGAGTACGCCCGAGCGCTCTTCGCCTACGTCAACCCGGATCCCCCGCCGAGTGAGGTGGAGCGCTGGGTCGAGCACCGTATGAAGCGCAGGGTCATCATCGAGCGCCCGGACCCGACGCCGTATGAGACGGTGATCCACGAGGCGGCGCTGCGTATCAGGGTCGGCGACCGAACCGCGGCACAGGCTCAGCTCGCTCATGTCCTCGAACTCTCCGAGGCCGATCACATCACCGTGCGCGTCATCCCCTTCGAGCTGGACGGTTTCGGTGGGGCAGGAAGTGCCATGGTTTACGCGGGCGGCCCTGTTCCCAAGTTGGACACCGTGGTACGCGACGGCCCCAACGGTCCGGTGTTCATCGACGACGAGTCCCAACTCGACCGCTATCGAACGCTCTTCCGTAGGGTAGAGGCGGTGTCACTCGACCCCGAGCGTGCGCGTGATTTCATCCACAGGCTGGCGAAGGAGCTGTGAGGGCATGATCACCCCCGACACCTGGACGAAGTCATCGTTCTCCGGCGGCGGCCAGGGCGACGCGTGCGTGGAGGTCCTCTACTGCCACCCCCGCATAACCGTCCGCGACTCCAAGATCCCCGCCCACGGCCACCTCACCCTCCCCGCCCCCGCCTTCGCCGCGTTCATCGACGCCCTGAAGGCCGATCGGGGAGACGTTCCACAGCCGTAAGGAATAACCAGGGCCCCTCTCCAGTTGAGGCCGGAACGACAGCACCGGCTCACAGCAGGAGGCACCCCCGTGGCGGCAGGCGAGACACAGGGCGACGAGATCCGGGGAGCAGCGAGGGGCACCGCCCCGGCCCCCCTGTCCGTCCTGGACCTGGTCACCGTCGGCGTCGGCCGCACCGCCACCGACGCCCTGCGCACCAGCGTGGACCTGGCCCGTCTCGCGGAGGCGCGCGGGTTCCACCGGTACTGGGTGGCCGAGCACCACTCCATGCCGGGGGTCGCCTCCTCCTCGCCCGCCGTGATCCTCGCCCACCTGGCCGCCCACACCACCCGCATCCGCCTCGGCTCCGGCGGCGTGATGCTGCCCAACCACGCCCCGCTCGTCATCGCCGAGCAGTTCGGCACGCTGGAGGCGATGGCCCCGGGCCGTATCGACCTCGGCCTCGGACGGGCCCCGGGCACGGACGGGGCCACCGCCGCCGCCCTGCGCCGGACCGACCGGCTGGACGAGGGCGCCGACGAGTTCCCGCAGCAGCTCGCCGAGCTGACCCGGTTCCTCGACGACGACTTCCCGGACGGCCACCCGTACCGCCGCATCCACGCCGTCCCCGGCCCCGTCCAGGCCACGTCCCCCGGCGGCGTCCAGTCCCCGCACCGGCCGCCCGTCTGGCTGCTCGGCTCCTCCGGGTTCAGCGCCCGGCTCGCCGGCCTGCTCGGACTGCCCTTCGCCTTCGCCCACCACTTCTCGGCGCAGAACACCCTCCCGGCCCTCGACCTCTACCGGGAGTCCTTCAAGCCGTCGGCGGTCCTGGACGAGCCGTACGCCCTCATCGGGGTCTCCGCGCTCGCCGCCGACGAGGAGAAGGAGGCCCGGCGCCAGGTGCTGGCCGCCGCACTGAGCATGCTGCGGCTGCGCACCGGCCGCCCGGGACTCATCCCCACCCCCGAGGAGGCCGAGGCGTACGACTGGAGCCCGATGGAGCGGGACTTCGTCGACTCCTGGACGGCGAACGTCATCCACGGCACTCTGGACGAGGTCCGCTCCGGCCTGGACGACCTCCACAAGCGCACCGGCGCCGACGAGCTGATGCTCACGGCCAACGCGCACAGCGGTGAGGTACGCCTGCGCTCCTACGCACTCGTCGCCGACGCCTACGGGCTACCGGTGTCCTGAACACCCGGAGAACTACGGTTTCCCGCACCCCGCCTGTGCCCCCGGCGCCCCCAGCCACCCGGAGACACGATCCGGCGGCACCGGGCGGGAGTACAGCCAGCCCTGCCCGGTGTCGCAGCCGATGCGCCGCAGCCGGGTCGCCTGCGCCGGGGTCTCCACGCACTCCGCGGTCACCGTCAGCCCCAGCCGGTGGGCCAGCTGGATCATCGCCTCGACGATGACCTCGTCGGCCGGGTTGGGACGGGCGGCCGCCTCCCGGTCGTCGTACTGGAAACCCCGGACGAAGGAGCCGTCCAGCTTCAGGACCGACACCGGCAGCCGGCTCAGGTAGGCGAGGTTTGAGTAGCCCGTGCCGAAGTCGTCGATGGCGATGCGCACGCCCATGTCGCTCAGCGCCCGCAGGGCCTGGAGCGGGCGGCCCGCCGAGCCCATCACCGCCGACTCCGTCAGCTCCAGCTGCAGCAGGTGCGGGGCCAGGCCCGTCTCCGCCAGGGTCTCGGCCACGTCGGCGACCAGGTCGGAGTCCCAGACCTGGCGGACGGCCACGTTGACGCTGACGAAGATCGGCGGTTCGCCGGGGTGGTCCAGCTGCCAGCGGCGGGCCTGGCGGCAGGCGGTGCGCAGCACCCAGCGGCCGAGCGGGACGATCGAGCCGTCCTCCTCGGCCAATGTGATGAACCGATTCGGCGTCAGGACGCCGAACTGCGGATGGTTCCAGCGGATGAGCGCCTCGACGCCGTGCACCCGGCCGTCCTCCATGCCCACCAGCGGCTGGTACTCGAGGGTGAACTCGCCGCGCTCGATGGCCGGGCGGAGCGTGGAGGCCAGGGCCTGGCGGGTCATGCGGTGCGCGTTGCGCTCGGGGTCGAACAGGGTCCAGCGGGCCTTGCCGTCCGCCTTCGCCCAGTACAGGGTGGTGTCCGCGGCCTGCATGAGGGCGGTGGGGGTGGTGCCCGCCGCGTGGCGTTCCACGACGCCGATCGACGCCGTCACCGACAGCCGCTGGCCGGAGATGTCGAACGGCTGCTGGACGGCCCGCAGCACCGACTCGGCCAGTTCGGCCAGTTGCTCGGTTCCGGTCGAGTCCTCCACCAGCAGCGCGAACTCGTCGCCGCCGAGCCGGGCCACCAGCGGGGTGCCGGTGCGGGCGTACCCGGCCTCGTCGGCGCAGCGGGTGAGGCGTTCGGCCACGGCGGCCAGCAGCCGGTCGCCGACGCGGTGGCCGAGGGTGTCGTTGACGGCCTTGAAACCGTCGAGGTCCAGGTAGCACAGGCCGATCCGGCCGGTACCGCTCCGCTCGTACGACTCCGCCTCCAGCGCGGTCGACAGCCGTTCGAAGAACAGGGTGCGGTTGGGCAGCCGGGTCACCGGGTCGTGCATCTGCAGGTGCCGTAGCCGGGCCTGCAGTTCGCGGCGGGCGCTGATGTCGGCGACCGACAGCAGGACCCCCTGCTCCTCGGCGGGCAGCGGAGCGACCGTCACCTGGACCCACAGGGCGTGCCCGTCGGGGTGTTTGAGGCGGCGGGTGCAGCGCAGCCGGGCCTGGCGGCCGCGCAGCACCTCGCGGTAGGCGTGCCAGGTACGGGCGTCGGAACCCAGGTCCACCAGGTCGGCGGCGACCGCGCCGGTCAGCTCCTGCGGGGCGGCGCCGAGCAGCGCGGCGAGGGTGTCGTTGGCGCTGACGACGAGGCCCTCTCGGTCGACGACGGCCATGGCGAGCGGGGCGGCCGTGAAGACGGAGCGGTACGACGCGCCCCGCGGGGGTTCGGTACGGGGAGACGTGCCGGTATCACGCTCTGTGACGGTCGGCCGGTTGAGGTGCGCCGCGGGCGCCGGCCCTTCGGACGTTCCGCTCACCGCTCGCTCCCGCAGTGCACTCGATTCTGTCCGTGCAGGAATTCTCAGGAAAGTGTGCCGATCATAGAGGCTGGCCCGGGGCCCTTCCAGCCGATCGGCGGTCTCCGAGACCGATCCACCGCCCTGGACGAGCGTTTCTGCCCACACCTGGACGGCTCTTTCAGGCCCCCGACCAGTTGTGACGTTCCGTGAGTGACCTCGGGGCGTCGCCCGCCCAAAAACTCGGCACTCTCACCCGACTGGTGCAGACAAACAGGACGCGGTACGACAAACACACACAGGCTGGATGCGGTGTTCCGCGAACCGCATCCGGAGGTCACTGTGCCGCGTCAGCTCCCCGGTCCGCTGAGGGCGCGGCCCCGGCTGCCGTTGAGGGCACGCTCCCCCCTGCTGCCGCGGGCCCGGCCCCGGTTGCGCAGCACCGCGGCGGTGTGCACCACGCTGTCGGCCCTCGCCGCCACCTCCCTGATGGCCGGCCCCTCGGACGCCGGGCCCCGCTCGGCGGCACCCTGCGTCCTGACCCGCACCGACGCCCACCACTCCGAGGGCCTGGACACCTGGAACGCCGCCTACCCCCGCCCTGCCCGCAGTCTGGACGCGGTGCTGGTGTTCCTGTCCTTCCCGGACGCGCAGCCGCTGACCACCCCGCAGCAGCTGACCGCCGACCACTTCCCGGTCACCGCCCGCTTCTTCGCGCGCGCCTCCTACGGCCGCTTCCAGCTGCGCCCGCACGCCCTGGGCCACTGGATCCGGATGCCGCAGCCGTCCACGGCGTACGCCATACAGCGCGACTGGAAGGCCCCGGAGCGTGCCGCCTACCTGCGCGACGCGCTCGCCGCCGCCGACGGCCAGGTCGACTTCTCGCGCTACGACGTCGTCTACTTCGTCGCCGATCCGGACGCGCCCGGTGTGGACTCCGACGCCACGAAGGTCGTCAACCTGGAGACCCCGCTGCGGGCCGACGGCACCGCCATCCGGCGTGTCGTCACGGTGTTCGAGCAGCACCCCCCGGACCGGCTGGTCCTGGCGCACGAGACCGGACACGTCTTCGACCTGCCGGACCTGTACCGCCGGCCCGTGGACGGCAAGGGCGACTGGGACACCCACGTCGGCGACTGGGACCTGATGGGCAGCCAGTTCGGGCTGGCCCCGGACCTGTTCGGCTGGCACAAGTGGAAGCTGGGCTGGCTGGAGCCCCGGCAGGTGACGTGCGTACGGAGCGGCTCGGCGCGGCTGACGCTGGAGCCGCTGGGGGCCGGGCCGGGGGTGCCGGTGACGGGCGCCGCCGGGGCACCGGCCTTCGGGCTCGGGCGGGGCACCAAGCTGGCCGTCGTACGCACCGGCGCCGAGAGCGCGCTCGCCTTCGAGGCGCGCGGGCCGGTGGGCAACGACACGGCGGCCTGCCGGCAGGGGGTGCTCGTGTACCGGGTGCGCAGTGGGGCCCAGTCCGGCGGCGGCCCGGTCGAGGTGATCGACGCCCACCCGCACACCGAGGCCTGCTGGGAGGACTCCGTCTACCCGCCCCTCGCGGACGCCCCGGTCGCCCTCGGCGAGAGCTTCACGGTGCCGGGGGAGGGCGTACGCGTGGAGGTGGAGGGGCGCACGGCCTCCGGGGCCTGGACGGTGAAGATCACCGTCCTCTAGATCATGGCAAGCGAAAGGCCCCTCGCTGCTGCGAGGGGCCTTTCGCCGTCTGTGCGCCGCCAGGGACTCGAACCCCGGACCCGCTGATTAAGAGTCAGCTGCTCTAACCAACTGAGCTAGCGGCGCCTGCTGACGTCGTAGACCTTAGCACCCTGGTCGGCGGGAGGAAAAATCGATATCCGCACGGCCGCCCGGGCCGCCCGTACGGCCGCCCACAGCAGCACCTCCGGGCCCGGCAACCAGGGCTGACGGGTGTCGGGGGCGACGAGCCAGCGGGAGCCGGGCCGGGCGGGGGAGGCGGTGCCGCACGGGGCCGGAACGGTCACCGCGTCGCCGGTGCCGTGGCACAGCAGCGGCGGGATCGACGTCCGCCGGCCGCCCTCCCGCTCGTCCCTGCCCCGGGCTCCCCACTCCTCCCACTCCAGCAGGGACGGCAGCCGCTGAGCCGTGCCCGGCGCCGCGAACAGCAGCATCCGGCCGCGGTACTCCGCCACCGGCCCCGAGCCGGGTCCCTCGTCCCACAGCCGGTCCAGCATCCGCCGCCCGAACACCGCGGGCGCGCTCACCACGTCGAACACGGAGCCGCACGGCAGCACGACCGGGGCCTGCGGGCGCTCCTCCCAGTAGGCGAGCGTGCTGCGCGGATACGTTCCTGCCGAGGCCAGCCAGGCGGCGCCGTCCGAAGTGACGTCCGAGACGTTCCATGTGCTGCTCATGTCGTCCAGGTCTACCGGCCGTGAGCACGCGGTTCCCGTGGGTTGCCGGAAACTGGGACAGGAAGCACCGGGACGGGGTAACCTGCCCGCCCACCTGGCATATGCCAGGCTGCCTTTCCGGATCACACGTCACACCGGGTCGACGTGCCCCGGGCCCTCGCCGCCGCGCATCAGGTCCCGGCCGAACTCGACCATCTTCTTGGCGTAGTCCTCGGTCCACTCGGCCCGCTCGGCGATGTCCGCGGTCGTCAGCCGGTCGAACCGCCGGGGATCGGCGAGCTGCGCGGCCGCCATCGCCTGGAACTCCACGGCCCGGTCCGCCGCGGCCCGGAACGCCTGGGTCAGCTCCGTCGCCCGCTCCAGCAGCGCCCGTGGGTCGTCGATCGACTCCAGGTCGAAGAAGTGCTCGGGGTCGGAGGCCGCCTCCGCGGGCTCGAAGAGCAGGGGCGCGGGGCGCAGCCGCGGTTCGTGACGACGCGGCGTCTGCTCCGCCATGTCTTCTCCTCCTCGTACGTCGCGGATGACCCGGGGTGGGCCACCGTCCATTGTCGCGCGCCGACGCAAGAGGGCCGCCGGAGCGGACGCCCCGGCACCCGGTGCGCGGCCGGACGCACCGCACCGCCTGGTTGGCTTCCCCTCCGCACAGCCCGCCATGCCTCACCACCGCCCCGGGCGCCGGGCCGCTCACGGTTGCTGCTCCCGGCCGGTCGGCAGGGGCGAGGGTGCCGGCCGCTCAGGGGTGCCAGGGGACCCGGTGTTGCGCCAGGTGTGCGAGGACCGCGTGGTTGGCCTCCCAGCCGTCCGGGAACTTCACCACCGTCCCCAGCTGGACCGGCTCCGTCGACGGGTAGGCGTCCAGCAGCTCGTCCACGCCCGCCCGGCACACCACCACACACGCGTGCCGGTGGCGGGAGGCCAGCACGCACAGGCGGCCGGTCTCCAGGTGGAAGGCCGTGGCGTCGGGGCGGCCGGAGAGCGGGTGGAGGACGACCGTGACGTCGTACTCACGGCCCTGGAGGCGGTTGGCCGTGTCGACGGTGACGTCCGCCACGCCCAGCTCGGCCAGCGCCGCCCGCACCGCCGCCGCCTGGTCCCGGTGGGCCGTACCGACCGCGATCCGGTCGGCGGTCAGCGGCACCGCAGCCGCCTCGCGCTCGGAGAGCGCCGCGCCGCCGCGGTCCAGCAGGCGCCGTACGACCGTCGCCACCGCCCGTACCGCCTCCGGGTCGGTGCGCGGGGTGTGCCGGGCGGGCAGCTCCAGCAGGCCCCAGCCGGACTCGGCCGCCTCGTCGAGCACCCGGTCCGGGCCCGAGCCGTCCGACGGAACGGCGAAGGTCAGGCGGCGGTCGCCGTGCCCGGTGCCGCTGCGGAACGGCGTGTACGGGTAGAACGCGTCCGACACCAGCGGTGCCGCCGAGGCCGGCAGACGCCAGGACACCGGCAGGCGGTGCTGCGGCAGGTCCGGGTTGTGGGCCAGCAGCGTCGTCACCGCCGAGGCGGACGGGTCGTACGACAGACCCGCCCACTGCTCGCTGCCCACGATCGCGAAGGGGTCCAGCTGCCCCGGGTCGCCCACGAACAGCGCCCGTTCGAACAGCCCGGCCACCGCGAGCAGCGCGTCGGAGCGCATCTGGTACGCCTCGTCGACGATGGCGTGCGGCCAGGGCTCGTCGACTTTGACGTGCGCCCACTTGGCCGCCGTCGAGATCACCACCGGCAGGCCGGTCAGGTCGGCGGCCTTCGCCGACTTCCGTACCTGCGGCAGGTCGTCGAGCGCCCGGTCGTACGGGTCGGGCTCGCTGCTGTGCAGGCGGCCCACCGGCAGCTCGGGGTTCTTCTCCGCGAGCCGCAGGACGAGGTCGTCGACCTGGGCGTTGGTCTGCGCGACGATCATCAGGGGGCGGCCCGCGTCGGCCAGTTCCAGGGCGGCCCGGACCACCAGCGTGGACTTGCCGGCGCCGGGCGGGGAGTCGACGACCACCCCGCGCGCGGTGCCGCGCAGCGTGTCGTTCAGGATCGCGCCGGTGGCCTCGGCCGCGGCGGCCGCGGGGTCGAACACGGTGGTCACAGCACGTCCTCCTCGGTCACCGGGTCGGCCGCCTCCAGGGGTGCCTCACCGGGCGGCCCGCCGTGCGTCCACGGCGTCTCCTCCGGGTCGGGCAGCTTCGCGCCGCCACGCGGCTCGTGCTCGAACAGCGTGAAGCAGACCAGGTCCCCCTTCTCCGGCACCGACCCGGCCTCGGGCTCCTTGCCGCGGCCCATCTTGTCGAGGATCCGCAGCACGACCGCGGCCCCGTCGTCCTCGTACGCCACGAACTGAGCCGTCTGCGGCCGGCCGCCCAGCGACCGGTACACCTTCGCCCGCTCGGCGAGGTGCGGCCGGTCGTCGGTGCGGACCGTGACCAGGGGGCGGGGGCTGGGCCGTCTGCCCTCGCTGTACGCCATGACGACGTCGGTGACCTCGCCCGCGAACGCCTCCCCGGACAGCCGCCGCGCCGCCATCACCAGCGGGTCGTCGAGGGCCTCGTGGGCGTCCAGGCGGGCCTGTTCGCGTTCCCGGGCGGCGAGCTTGTTGGCCGCGGTGACCGCGTCGTCGCGGCGCGGCTGCGGCGGCTCGCCGGCCAGGACGCGGTCGCGGTGGCCGGTGAACGACCAGCGGTCGCGCGTCCACCGCTCCTCGACATGTGCCCCCTCGGGCAGCTCCCGCAGCAGGTCCAGGCCCTGCCAGACCTTCTCCCAGGTGGGCAGGGTGCGGCTGAGCACCAGGTCGCGGATCTCCCGCTCCGCGCCGGTCAGCGCGGCGAGCCGGGTGTCGGCCTCCAGGCCGTCCTCGGCGGCGGCGAGCGCGGTGCGGGCGCGGTCGTAGCGCTCGATGGCCGGGGCGAGGAGCTTGTTGTCGAAGGCCGGGTCGGTGGCCGGACCGGCGGGCGGGCAGGTCAGCTGGCCCCCCGCGTCCCGCTCCAGCTCCGCCTTGAGCGCGGCCTCGGCCCCGGACATGCCCTGCGGCGGCGCGATCCAGGCGAGCAGCGCCCCCAGGTGCTGGTCCTCCAGGGTGGACTGGCCGGTCGCCCAGTGCCGGGACAGCACGTCCGTCATGGCCAGCAGCAGCGACGAACCGGGCACCCGGGCCCGCTCCGCGAAGTGCGTCAGCCACCGGCCGAGCAGCGGCACCCGCGGCGGCGCCGGATAGGGCGCCTCAGGGTCCTGCTCCGCCGTACGCCGGAAACGCATGGAGCGGCCCAGCAGCCGCACGAAGTCGATGCCCGCGCGGCTCGGCACGATCAGCTGCGGCGCGTCCGCGCACAGGTCGACCTCGACCTTGACGCGCTTGCCGGTCTCCGGGTCGGTCTCGGTGCGCTCGGCGGGCTCGACCGTGCCGGCGTACGCGTCGACGTACGGCAGCACGATGTCGGCGAGTTCGGCCAGGAACGCGAAGCGCAGGTCGCGGTCGCGCGGCTGCGGCACGACCAGCAGGTGCGGGGCGTCCCGGTCGGTGCCCACCAGCGCGCCGAGCGGGGCGCCCGCCTCACCGGCGGTGGTGAGCGGCACGAAGACCAGGGGCCGCTCGGACAGGTGCCGGTGCCGGACGGTCGCGGCGGGCTGCGCGCGGCCGGTGCGGACCGCCTCGAGGCGGGCGAGCGTGGCGATCAGCGACATGCCGCCTCCTCCAGGGCGGCCGTACCCGCCGTGCCCCCGCTCCCCGTGCCACTCCCCGTGCTCCCCGGGCCCCGCAGCGCCTCCGCGCGCAGGGCCGCCGCCCGGCGCAGGGCCGCCACCGCCGGGTCGGACGGGTCGCCGGCCTCGCCGCGGGCCGCGGCCAGGACGTCGCCGACCGTCGTCAGGCCGCCCAGTTCGGCCCGCACCGGGCGGCCGAGCGTGGTCACCGCGCCGCGCTCGCGGGACCGGGCGCGGCAGTGGAAGGCCAGCTCGCACGCGGACAGGCACTCGGGCGCGTACGTCGCCGGAACCGACTCGACGGCTTGCGTCAACCGCTCGGCGGGCAGCTCGGGCGAGAAGCACACGCCCTCGGGGAGCGCGTCGGCGATCTCCTCGATGCGGGTGAGCCGGGCCAGCTGGCGGGCGGTCACCGCGCGCTGCTTGCGGATGTCCACGGCGGACGCGGTGGGCAGGTTGGAGAAGTCCTTCGGGCACACGAGCAGCACCCGGTGCCGCACCCGCGGGACCGGATCGAGCCGGGCCGCGATCTCCTCCAGCGCCAGCACGTACACCGCCGCCTGCCGGGCCGCCGCGCCGACCTTCGCCGGGTCCGCGGCGCCGTCCAGCATCGGGAACGACTTGATCTCCACGACCGTCCAGCTGCCGTCCGGGTGCACCACCACCGCGTCCGGCTCCAGGAACGCGGGCGCGCCCGCCACGTCCAGCGCCAGCATCGGGTGGTCCAGCAGCGTCCAGCCGCCCGGGCGCCCGGCGGCCTCGCGCAGCGCCAGGGCCGTACGCTCCGTGCGCCCCTGCGGGCCCGGCGCGGACAGGTCGGGCACCTGCGCGCCGGCGGGCGGCTCGGCGGACCGGTCCAGCTTCTCGTGCGCCAGCCGCAGCAGTTCCGCGCCGCCGTCCGCCTTCACCTTCGCCTCGAACGCGTTGCCGCGCGTCAGCGCGAACTGCGACTGACCGAACGCCGACGGCGCGCCCAGCGCGCCCGCCAGCGCCGCCTTGTCCACCCCGGCGCCGTCGAGGATCGCGCGCCGCGCGCAGCCCGGGTTGGCGGCCAGGGCGGCCAGGGCGCGCGCGTCCAGCGCCTTGGCCGGTACGTCCGGACCGCGCAGCTCAGCGAGCCGGTGCCGCAGCGCCTTCCCCCGCGTCCGTGGGGGAGGCACTCGGCTCGGCTCCGCCTGCGAACCGTGACTCGCGCTGCCGTGGAATTCGCTCACCCGCGGAAGTCTGGCATCCGGCACTGACAATCGGGGAACCTGCGCCGGACGTGGCCGCCGCGACCGGTGTGGCCGCCGGTACCGGGCGCGCCAGGACCCGGTCCACGGTCCGCATCACCACCGGTGCCAGCAGCAGCCCGGCGCCCATCACCGCCGCGCCCGCGACCGCGTCGAGGAAGTAGTGGTTCGCGGTGCCCATCACCACGATCGTCGTCACCAGCGGGTAGACCACGCCCGCGGCCTTCGCGGTGCGCGTCCCGCCGTACCGCCACAGCATCACTCCGCACCACAGCGCCCAGCCCACGTGCAGGCTCGGCATGGCCGCGTACTGGTTGGTCATGCCGCCCAGCCCGCGCGGCGCGCTGGCCTCGCCGCCCCACCAGCCGTAGGAGCTGTAGTGGGCCATCGTGTCCACGAAGCCGTGGCCCGCGTCCAGCAGCCGGGGCGGGCAGGTCGGCAGCAGGCTGAAGCCGATCAGGCCGAGGAACGTGGACGTCATCAGCCAGGTGCGCGCGGCGCGGTAGTGCCGGCTGCGGGAGCGGAACAGCCAGACCAAAACCGCGGGCGTGACCAGGTAGTGCAGCGACGCGTACCAGAAGTCGGCCGGTATGCCGAGCCACGGCTCGCGGGTGAAGAGACGGTTCAGCGGGTGCTCGGCGTTGAGGTGCAGCAGCTTCTCGACGCGCAGGATCGCCAGACCGTGGCCGACGGCGTCCGAGACATCGCCCCGGACCAGCAGCCGCCCCGCCGAGTAGCAGGCGTACACCAGCAGGATCAGCGGCAGCTCCGTCCACCAGCGCAGCCGGGTCGCCAAGGGCTCCTCGGTGCCCGGTCTCTCGGTGTCCGGCATCCGATCGCCCTCCCCCTTCTCCGCGCGGCGCCCCCGGTCGGCCGGCCGTGCCACTCTACGGCGTACGTGCGCCCCCCCGGCGGGCGCCTCCGGCCCTCAAAGACGTCGAGATCGCCCCTGGGGTTGCCCCGGAACAGCGTGCGCGATGATGGGGAGGTTCCGCCTGCGTTTTTCTTCCGAAGAGGTCCCCCATGGCACCGCGCATCCTGCTGGCCCGGCACGGACAGACGCAGTGGTCGCTGTCCGGCAAGCACACCGGCCGGACCGATGTGCCCCTGCTGGAGGAGGGCCGCCGGGGCGCCAAGCTGCTCGGTGAGCGGCTGTACCGGGCGCCGTACGACGGCCTGCCCGGCGTCGAGGTGCGCACCAGCCCGCTGGCACGCGCGCGTGAGACGTGCGAACTGGCGGGCTTCGGGGAACGCGCGCGCGCCTGGGACGTCCTGATGGAGTGGGACTACGGGGCGTACGAGGGCCTGACCCCCGAGGAGATACAGGCCCTGCGGCCCGGCTGGCTCATCTGGCGCGACGGGGTGCCCGGGGGCGAGACCCTGGCCGAGGTGACCGCCCGGGCGGACGAGGTGGTGTCCTGGGCGCGGTCGCAGGACCGGGACGTGCTGGTGTTCGCCCACGGGCACATCCTGCGGTCCATCGGGGCCCGGTGGCTGGGGCTCCCGCTGGACTTCGCGGCGCGGATACGGCTGAACCCGACGTCGCTGTCGGTGCTGGGGTGGGCTTACGGGGAGCCCGCCATCGAGAGCTGGAACGACCTCGGGCACCTGGCGGCTGCCTGAGCAGTCCCGGGCCGCACCCGGCTCCCGCCCGGCGCGGACGGAGGCGTGCCGGTCTCACGCCTTGCGCGGCACGGAGGCGTGCCGGTCCAGGAACGCCGACACCCCCGAGGCGCGGCGGTGGGGCAGCAGGACCCGGGCCGTCCCGGCCAGCATGCGGTGGATCCGGGACGACTGGACCTCCTCCAGCAGGTCCAGCACCCGCATGCCGGCCGCCGCGGCCTCGTCCGGGCGGCCGCCCCTGGCCAGGTCGTCGGCCAGCTCGGCCGTGTACAGCGCCCGGTTGCGCGTGAAGTGCGGGTCCTGGAGCTCCGCCGCCCGGCGCGCGTGCCGGGCCGCCCGCCGCCAGTCGCCCAGCGTCGACCAGCACTGCGCCTCCAGGCCCTCCAGCTCGGCCTCGCCGTAGAAGGTCATCCACTCGGGGTCGGCGTCTGAGGGGCCCCGCTCGAACAGGGCGTGCGCCCGGGCGAGGGCCTGCTCGCAGCCGACCCGGTCGGCCAGGCCCGCCCAGCCGCCCGCCTCGCGCAGCGCCAGCAGGGACATCAGGCGCGGTGAGCCCAGGGGGCGGGCGGCGCGCTGCGCGGCCTGGGCCGCCCGCACCGCCTCACGGGGCCGTCCCGCGTCCCGCGCGAGGAACGCCGTGTTGCAGAAGGCGTGCGCCTCCAGGGCCGCGTCGCCGTTCATCCGGGCCGTGGCCAGGGCCTCGGCGTAGTGGGAGCGCGCGTCGTCGAAGCGCCCCGAGTCGTGCGCCAGCCAGCCCACGGAGATGGCCAGTTCACCGGCGCCCGAGTACAGCCGGTCGGCGGTGGTCTGCCGGGTCGTCCCGGCGTCCAGCAGCGCGTACGCCGCGCGCAGCGGGGCGGCCGCCCGCCGGTAGAGGCCGTCCGCGCCGTGCCGGTCGTCCAGCACCCGGATGCGGCGGACGGTTTCTTCCAGGGCGCCGGCGTCGCTCGCCCCGGCGCGGCGCGCAGGGCGTCCCGCCGCCGCGGCGTCGAAGGCGAGCCCCAGGGGGCCCAGCGAGGCGGCGGCCACGGTGGCGCCTCCGCCGGTCATGAATGCGCGACGCAGCACGTCGCTCTCCTCGTGGTTGTCGTGCGGGTCGTTCGGGTCCCGTGTCTCATACGACTCGTAGGCCCCGGTTGTCTCACTCGTGGTGTTCGTCGGGTTCGCGGTGTGCGCCGGGGGTGTGTCGTCGGCGTCGCGCGCCCGGCGTCCGCGTACGGACGAGCGGGGCGCGAAGCCCAGGTCGGTGAGCGTGCGACCGGGGAACATGTGCAAGAACACCCGTTCGTAGGCGTAGTTGGGGCAGCGGATCTCGCCCGATTCCACCCGGCCGATGTAGCGCGCGTCGCAGCTGACCTGCTCGCCGATCTCGCGGGCGGCCCGCCGGATCGCCGCGGCGAACTCGGCGGGCGAGCGCTGTCCGCGCAGCTGCCGGAAGACGAGGTTCGGCCGCGGTGGCCGGTGGGAGGGGGACGAGGTCACCGTTGACGACGCCATGGCCGGGTCCTCTCGTGCGAACCGTCGAACCATGCCGGGGCCGGGGCAGTTCTGGTGTTCCGCCGTGATGGCGTGCCCGGTGTCCGGCGGGCACGAACGTACCGGCTGTGCCGGAGCCGTCACGCGAGGTTTGGCGACAAACCGGATATCTCATGCGCGATCTGCCATGAAGTGCCATCCTTTGCGGCACAGTTCCGCCGTAGCCGTTGACGGCCCCGCGCGTTGAACCCCGTGGACCGGGAGGCCCCCGACTCCCGACCGCTCGTCCAAGCAGGGGTTCTCGTGGTGGAGGCCGGGATGGTGACGACCAGCCAGAGCAACACTCCTCGTACGCCGGGCAGGCCGGCGGCCGGCCCGCTGCCCCCGCCCGCGGCGGCCGGGTGCGATGTCGTGACGGTTCCGGCACGGCAGGGCCTGGAGGCGATCGACCTCCTGCGACGCGGAGCCGGCGAGGCGGTGGGCCCCGTCCTGCACGACGGCGGCGGCGACACCCTCGGGTTCCTGGTGCCGCCGGGGACCGCCGCGGGCTGGGACGTCCCGGGCAGTACGTGCACCCAGACCCTTGGCCGCGGGGTCAGCCTGGCGCCACCGGAGCCACCGCTGGAGGGCGCTGCCTGGCTGCTGCCCCCCGGCGAGGCGGAGCGGGCCACGGACCCCGTGGTACTGCGCGCGGCCCTGGGCGAGGCGGCGCGCGTCCTCAGGGCCGCGGACAGCTGCATCTGACACCGGCTGAGTGAGGCGACGCCAGGGCGACGCCGGGGCCGGGCGGGGAGGTTGACTCCGGGCGCAACGCGGCCGGGCACGGCCCCGATAATGGCCGGGTGGGAAAGTCCAGGAACGCCCGGCGCAGGTCGGTCGCCGTCGAAGCGGTCGTCGAGCAGGTCGACGGCGGGCTCGCCGAGCTGATCCCCGACCGGGAACGGGCCCGGGCCTGGACCCTGGTGATCGACGGGGCTCCGCAGTCGCACGTCGACCTCGACGACCCGGCGTATCTGTCCTTCGAGTACCAGCGGCGGCTCGGGCACGTCATCGACCTGGCCGCCCCGCCCGGCAAGCCCGTGCGCGCCGTCCACCTGGGCGGCGGCGCGTTCACGCTCGCCCGGTACGTCGCCGCCACCCGGCCCCGCTCCACCCAGCAGGTCGTCGAGCGGGACGCGGCCCTCGTCCAGCTGGTCCGGCGCGCGTTGCCGCTCGACGCGAACGCCCGGATCCGGGTCCGCTCCGCCGACGCCCGGGACGGACTGGCCAAGGTGCCGGACGGATGGGCCGACCTCGTCATCGCCGACGTGTTCAGCGGTGCCCGCACCCCCGCCCACCTGACGTCCACCGAGTTCCTCGACGACGTGCGCCGGGCACTCGCGCCGGGCGGTGTCTACGCCGCCAACCTCGCCGACGGGCCGCCCCTGGCGCACCTGCGCGGCCAGATCGCCACCGCCGCCGCCCGTTTCGCCGAGCTCGCGCTGGTCGCCGATCCGGCCGTGCTGCGCGGCAAACGCTTCGGCAACGCCGTCCTGGTCGCCGCCGACCGGCCCCTGCCGGTCGCCGAGCTGACCCGCCGGGCCGCTTCCGACCCGCATCCCGGCCGGGTCGAACACGGCAGGGCGCTCACCGACTTCACGGGCGGGGCCGTACCCGTCACGGACGTCGCCGCGGTGGCATCACCGGCCCCGCCGCCCTCCGTGTTCCGGTGAGTCAGTAGGTCCCGATGTCCACGCGGGGCGGGCCGTCGTGCCAGGTGCAGAAGACGGACACCCGGTCCGCGCCCGAGGCGAACTCCACCCGGATCCAGGTCTGCGTCTTCCACATCTGCATCGACCAGCCCGCCGCGGGCGTCGCCGACACCAGGGACGCGGAGGTCTCCCCGAGGTCGAACACGGCCCGTCCGCCCTCGGTGTCGTAACTCCTGACCTGGCCCGTGGCGGAGGGGGATGGCGCGGGGGAGCGGCTCGGGCGCGCCGTCGGGGTGGCCGGGGGCGCCGGGGCGCTCGGCTCGCGGGTCACGGGCGGCTTCGGCGACGGGCTCTTCGCCGGTGCCGTGCGCCGCGGTGACGGCGTCGGCGGCTCCGGCTCCCGCGAGGCCGCGCCGGCCGCCGTGACGGGCAGGGCACGCGGCGGGTCGTAGGCGGTGCCGGCCAGCACCGTGTGCACACCCCACCACGACAGCGTGGCCGCCGCGCCCGTGGCGAGCAGCCAGGCCAGTACGGGTACCAGTCCTTTGCGCATCGCGGGCCATACTGCCTCACCCGTCCCACCCGTGTCGCGAACGGGAGTTGTCCACAGGCGCGCACCCGGCTGTTCGACATGGCGTACGGTGCGGCGCATGGCAAGTGTGCTCGTGGTCGAGGACGACCAGTTCGTACGCTCGGCGCTCATCCGGCACCTGACCGACGCCTCGCACACCGTACGCAGCGTCGGGACGGCCCTGGAGGCGCTGCGCGAGGTCGCCCATGTCCGGTTCGACGTGGTGATCCTGGACCTCGGACTGCCCGATCTGGACGGCTCCGAGGCTCTGAAGATGCTGCGTGGCGTCACCGACGTACCGGTGATCATCGCCACCGCCCGGGACGACGAGGCGGAGATCGTCCGGCTGCTCAACGCGGGCGCGGACGACTACCTGACCAAGCCGTTCTCCGTGGAGCACCTGTCCGCGCGGATGGCGGCCGTACTGCGCCGGGCCCGCTCCGGCACCGGCAACGCCCAGTCGTCGAGCGTGCTGCGCGTCGGCGGCCTGAGCGTCGACCCGCTGCGCCGGCAGGCCGAGTTGGACGGCGTACGGCTGGACCTGACCCGCCGGGAGTTCGACCTGCTCGCCTTCCTGGCCCGCAGGCCCGGGGTCGTCGTCCCGCGCCGGGAGCTGCTGGCGGAGGTGTGGCAGCAGTCGTACGGGGACGACCAGACCATAGACGTTCACCTGTCATGGCTGCGGCGGAAGTTGGGGGAGACCGCCGCCAAGCCGCGCTATCTGCACACGCTGCGGGGCGTCGGCGTGAAGCTGGAGCCGCCGGCCGGGGCGGAGCCGCCGCGATGAGGTGGGCGCTGGTGAAGGTGGCACTGGCGGTGACCACCATGGTCGTGGTCGCCTTCGCGGTGCCGCTCGGGCTCGTCGTGCGGGAGATGGCCCGCGACCGCGCCTTCTCCAACGCCGAACGCCAGGCCGCGGCCCTCGCCCCCGCCCTGTCCATCACCACCGACCGCGACCAGCTCGAACGCGTCGTCGCCTCCGCCGGCTCCGGCGCCGGCCTGGCCGTCCACCTGCCGGCGGGCGACGGCGAGCCGGCCCTGCACCTCGGCCGGCAGCGCGCCGCCGCCGAGGACATCGCGGCCGTACGCAGCCTGGGACGCGCCTCCACCAGCACGGTCACCGGCGGTTCCACCCTGCTCCAGCCGGTCGCGCTGAGCTCCGGCGTGGCCGTGGTGGAGGTGTACGTCCCCGAGTCCGAGGTCACCAACGGCGTCGGCACGGCCTGGGCGGTGCTCGGCGCGGTCGGTGTGGGGCTGGTGGTCGGCTCGGTCGCGGTCGCCGACCGGCTCGGCGTCCGCATGGTGCGGCCCGCCCGGCGCCTGGTCCGGGGCGCCCGGGACCTGGGGGAGGGCAAGCTGGGCGCGCGCGTGCCCGAGGAAGGGCCGACCGAACTGCGGCTGGCGGCGGTGGCGTTCAACTCCATGGCCGACCAGGTCGTCGAACTCCTCGCCAACGAACGCGAGTTGGCGGCCGATCTGTCGCACCGGCTGCGTACGCCGCTGACCGTGCTGCGGCTGAACGCGGCCTCGCTCGGCGACGGGCCGGCCGCCGAGCAGACCCGGGCGGCCGTCGAGCAGCTGGAGCGGGAGGTGGACACCATCATCCGTACCGCCCGGGAGGCCAAGCCGCAGACGGCCGCGGCCGGTCCCGGCGCCGGGTGCGACGCCGCCGAGGTGGTCCGGGACCGCATGGCCTTCTGGTCGGCGCTCGCGGAGGACGAGGGCCGCACCTGGCGGATGGCCGGGGCCGACCGGCCGGTGCGCCTCCCCGTGGCCCGCGCCGACCTGGCCGCCGCGCTCGATGCGCTGCTCGGCAACGTCTTCCGGCACACGCCCGAGGGCACCGCCTTCGCGGTCGACGTGCACAACGGCGACGACGCGGTGATCATCCTCGTATCCGACGCCGGGCCCGGCATACCGGACCCCGACGCGGCGATGGCGCGGGGGCGCGGCTCCGGCAGCGACGGGTCGACCGGGCTGGGCCTGGACATCGTGCGCCGGCTCGCGGAGTCCACCGGCGGGGACGTGCGGATCGGCAGGTCCGTGCTCGGCGGGACGGAGATACGCATGTGGCTCCAGCTGGACGGCAGGAAGCCGGTGCGCAGGGGACACCGGGGAGCCGTACGCCGCCGCCGGCGCCCCGCCCTGGCCGCCGGCTTTAACCGGTCCCGATCCCTCCCTTAAGCGCACCCTAAGATCACCGACCGCCGTCCGGATCAGGCATTTTGCCCGGTTCGCGATCGCTAGCGTGCTGCCGCGTCCACCCCCTTGAGGACCCGAAGAGCGAAGGCAGGCACGTGATGAGCACGCACCGGCGCACGGTGAGCGGCAGAAACAAGGTGATCGGCGCCGTCGTCGCCGCGGCCCTGGCCGGCGGCGGCGCGCTCCTGGTCACCGGCACCGCCCAGGCGGCCGCAGTCGGCGCTGCGTACACCCGCACCAGCGACTGGTCGACGGGGTACACCGGGCAGTACGTCGTCACCAACACCAGCGGGCAGACCAAGGCCGCCTGGACGCTGGAGTTCGACCTGCCGTCCGGGGCGAGGCTCAGCTCCCTGTGGAACGGCGAGTCGCGGGTCAGCGGACAGCACGTCACCGTGACACCGCCGAAGTGGGACACCGACGGCCTCGCCGCCGGCGAGTCGGTCACCGTCGGCTTCGTCGTCAACGGCACCGGCGATCCGGCCGGTTGCCGCATCGACGGCGCGGCCTGCGCCACGGACGCGGGCGCCACGCCCGAGCCGTCCGGCCGCCCCACCGGCACTCCCACGCCCGAGCCGTCGGGCCGCCCCACCGGCACTCCCACCCCGGCGCCGACCACCCCGCAGAACCCGTCGCGGAGCCCGTCACAGAGCCCCGCCCCCACGGCCCCCGCCACCCCGAAGCCCTCGCAGAGCCCGGGCACCGGCAGCCCCGCCGCCGCCCGCTTCGCCCCGTACGTCGACACCTCGCTCTATCCGGCGTTCGACCTGGTCGCCCACGCCCAGGCCACCGGCGTCAAGGACTACAACCTGGCCTTCGTCACCGACGGCGGCGGCTGCACGCCCAAGTGGGGCGGGGTGACCGACCTGGCGAGCGACGCGGTCGCGGCCCAGATCGGCGCCCTGCGCGCCAAGGGCGGCGACGTCCGGGTCTCCTTCGGCGGCGCGGCCGGCTCCGAGCTGGGCACCACCTGCGCCTCGGCCGACGCACTGGCGGCGGCGTACGGCAAGGTCGTGGACGCCTACCGGCTGACCAAGGTCGACTTCGACGTGGAGGGCGGCGCGCTGCCGAACGCCGCGGCCAACACCCGCCGCGCCCAGGCCATCGCCAAGCTCCAGCAGCGGCACCCCGGCCTGGACGTCTCCTTCACGCTCCCGGTGATGCCCGAGGGCCTGACCCAGGACGGCGTGAACCTGCTGGCGGACGCGAAGAAGAACGGCGTCGAGATCGACGCCGTCAACATCATGGCGATGGACTACGGGCCGGCGTACAGCGGTGACATGGGCACCTACGCCGAACAGGCCGCCACCGCCACCCAGGCCCAGATCAGAAGCGTCCTCGGACTGTCCGACGCGGCCGCCTGGAAGACGGTCGCCGTCACGCCGATGATCGGCGTCAACGACGTCACCACCGAGGTCTTCCAGGTCGAGGACGCCACCCAGCTGGTGGCCTTCGCCAAGGCAAAGGGGCTCGGCTGGCTGTCGATGTGGTCCGCCACCCGCGACCAGCAGTGCCCGGGCGGCGCCAAGCCCGTGGCCGACGCGACCTGCAGCTCGATCCTCCAGGACAAGTCCGCCTTCACCAAGGCGTTCGCGGCCTACCGGTAAGGCCTTACCGGTACGGGGCTGACGCCCCGCACAGGAACGCACGGCGATCAGGGACACATGGCCATCCGCCATGTGTCCCTTTCCTTTGCTTTTTTCTCGCTCTTGACCCTTTCCACGGCTGTGCCCCGCATCCTGGGGGTGTGCGGACGTGTCGATTACGTTTCGACAAATTTCGACTGAGGCGTCCGACGGCTCTTGACGCGTGGCGTCCCCTGCGGCTGTTATTACGCCACCGTGTTCGGTCAAGTTGGTTTCTGGTCGATTCCGATCGGATCCCGCGCGGTTTGTGGCCGAATCTTTTCCTCAGGAGCCGCCATGCACGACCTCGTCCCCTCCGGATCCCTCTCCGCCCACCTCGCCGCGTCCGCGCCCAGCCGTCGTTCGGTGCTGCGCGGCGTGGGCGGTGCCGCCCTGCTCGGCGCCGGGATACCCCTGCTGAGCGCCTGCGGCGGCAGCGGTTCGGCCACCGACTCCAAGACCGTCTCACTGGGTTCGAACGCCTCCGACGCGGTGCCGAAGAAGGCGTTCGCGGAGATCTACGCGGCCTTCACCAAGCAGTCCGGGATCAAGGTCGCCGTCAACACCAAGGACCACAACACGTTCCAGGAGCAGATCAACTCCTACCTCCAGGGCACGCCGGACGACGTGTTCACGTGGTTCGCCGGGTACCGGATGCAGTTCTTCGCGGCGAAGAAGCTGGCGACCCCGATCGACGACGTGTGGCAGAAGATCGCCGGCAACTTCCCCGAGGCGATGCAGAAGCTGTCCAAGGGCGAGGACGGCAAGTACTACTTCGTGCCGCTGTACACCTACCCGTGGGCGGTGTTCTACCGCAAGAGCGTCTTCGCCCAGCACGGCTACAAGGTCCCCACCACCTGGGACGCGTTCGTGGCGCTGTGCAAGCAGATGAAGAAGGACGGCCTGGTCCCGATCGCGTTCGGCGACAAGGACGCCTGGCCGGCGATGGGCACCTTCGACCAGATCAACTTCCGCGCCAACGGCTACGACTTCCACGTCGAGCTGATGGCGGGCAAGGCCTCCTGGACGGACGCCAAGGTGCGCAAGGTCTTCGACCTGTGGAGCGAGATCCTGCCCTACCACCAGGAGGGCGCGGTCGGCCGCACCTGGCAGGACGCGGCGCAGACGCTGGTGTCGAAGAAGGCGGGCATGTACCTGCTGGGCACCTTCGTGGGCCAGCAGTTCACCGACAAGGCCGACCTGGACGACCTGGACTTCTTCGCCTTCCCCGAGATCGACCCGCAGTTCGGGCAGGACACCGTCGAGGCCCCCACCGACGGGTTCATGCTCTCCAAGGCGCCGAAGAACCACGCCGGCGCGGTGAAGCTGCTGGAGTTCCTGGGCACGCCGGAGGCCGAGCAGATCTACCTCAAGGCCGACTCCAGCGTGGTCGCCGCCTCCACCAAGGCGGACACCTCGTCCTACACCGCGCTGCAGAAGAAGTCGTACGAGATGATCTCGAAGGCCAAGAGCCTGACGCAGTTCATGGACCGTGACTCGCGTCCGGACTTCACCTCCACGGTGATGCAGCCCGCGCTGCAGAACTTCATCCGCAACCCCAAGAACATCGACAGCATCCTGTCGTCGATCGAGCGCCAGAAGAAGACGATCTTCGCCTCCTCGTAAGGGACCGGTGACGCGACGACGTAAGCGACTGACATGACTGCCACCCCCGCCCAGGTCCCGGAGACGGCCACCGCGCCGGCTCCGGGGCCCGCCCCCGTGTCCCCGACCAAGAGCGGCAAGGCGGCCCACGGGCACGCCCGCCTGCTCACCCGCCGCGACCGGATCACGCTCGCCCTGATGGCGGGCGTCCCGACGATCCTGCACGTCGCCCTCGTCTGGCTGACGGCGCTCGCCTCGATCGCGCTCGCCTTCACCACCTGGGACGGCATCGGCTTCGACTCCATCAAGTGGGTCGGCCTGCAGAACTTCCGCGAACTGTTCACCAGCAACCCGCAGTTCTGGCCGGCCGTCGAGCACAACGTCATCTGGTTCGTGGTGCTCATCCTCGTCCCGACGCCGCTGGGCCTGTTCCTGGCCGTCCAGCTGGACAAGCGGATCCGCTTCAGCCGCGTCTACCAGACCGCGTTCTTCCTGCCGGTGGTCATCTCCATGGCCTGCATCGGCTTCGTCTGGCAGCTGGTCTACAACCCCGACACCGGCCTGATCAACAGCATCATCGGCGCCAACGAGCCCGGCCACTACATCGACTGGATCGGCGACCCCAAGCTCAACCTGTGGGCGATCCTGATCGCGGCCTCCTGGCGGCACGCCGGCTACATGATGATCCTGTACCTCGCCGGCCTGAAGAGCGTCGACCCCTCGCTGCGGGAGGCCTCCGCGCTGGACGGCGCCAACGAGTGGCAGACGTTCAAGAACGTCATCTTCCCCACCCTGCGCCCCACCAACACCGTCGTCCTCGTGGTGACGATCATCGAGGCGCTGCGCGCGTTCGACCTGGTCTTCGTCTTCAACAAGGGCGCCCAGGGCACCGAGCTGCTCTCGATCCTGGTCACCAACAACATCATCGGCGAGTCCAGCCGCATCGGATACGGCTCCGCCATCGCCGTCGTGCTGCTGGTGATCTCCCTCGCGGTGATCATCCCCTACCTGATCGCCACCTTCCGGAAGGAGCGGAGCGCATGAGCACCGTCACCGGCGCTGCTTCGCTCAAGCAGCGCACCCCGATCCGCCCGGCCCGGATCCTGCTGCACACCTTCCTGACCGTGACCGCGCTGGCTTGGCTGGCCCCGCTGCTGTGGGCGGTCTTCGCCGCGCTGCGGCCCTACGGCGAGACCAGCGCCAAGGGCTATGTGTCGTGGCCGGACAAGCTCAGCCTGGACAACTTCGTCAACGCCTTCCAGCAGTCGGACATGCTGCACTACTTCGGCAACACGCTGCTCATCGCCGTGCCGGCCGTGCTGCTGACCCTGCTGCTGTCGTCGATGGTCGCCTTCTACGTCAGCCGCTTCGACTTCCGCCTCAACCTGTTCCTGCTGCTGGTCTTCACCGCCGGCAACCTGCTGCCGCAGCAGGTCATCATCACCCCGCTGTACCGGCTGTACCTGCTCGTCGACCTGCCCGGCATCACCATGAGCGGCAAGCTGTACGACTCCGCCCTCGGGCTGGTCCTCATCCACGTGGCGTTCCAGTCCGGCTTCTGCGCCTTCGTGCTCAGCAACTACATGCGCTCCCTGCCGCACGAGCTGACCGAGGCCGCGCTGGTCGACGGCGCGTCGGTGTGGCGGCTGTACTGGCAGATCACCCTGCCGCTGTGCAAGCCGGCCATGGCGGCCCTGGCCACGCTGCTGTCCATCTGGATCTACAACGACTTCTTCTGGGCCATCGTGCTGATCTCCACCGGCGAGAACATGCCGATCACCTCGGCGCTGAACAACCTCTCCGGCCAGTACTTCACCGACCCCAACCTGGTCGCCGCCGGCGCCCTGCTCACCGCGATCCCCACCCTGATCGTCTACTTCGCCCTGCAGCGGCAGTTCGTCAGCGGCCTCACCCTGGGCGCCAACAAGGGCTGACACACCGGCCCCCGGAGAAGCCCCCGGAGAAAGAGAAACATCCGTGCACCACCCCTTCACCCCCGTCGCCTGCGTGCCCGTGGACGTGCGGACCGCCCGAGTCCACGAGGAGGGCTGGCAGTCCTGGAGCCCCAGCGGTGCCTACGCCCTCGACGGGCTGCCCTACCGCCCGGCGAACGACACCTTCGCGACCCTCTGCTACCGCCCGGGCGTGACCGTCCCCGCCGGGGTCTTCCAGGGCGAGGGCCTGCTCGCGCTGGACGCGGGTGACGGCTCGCCGGTGCGGCTGTGGGCGGCGGCCGAGCCGACGCGTCAGGTGCCCTCGATCCGCCTCACGGTGCACGGCGACCGCGCCGAGGTCACCGCCGACGGCCCGGTGAAGGAGTGGACGGGCACGGACATCCAGCGTCTGCTCGCCGAGTGGGCCGCGAGCCTCGGCCTCCCCGCGCCCCGCCCGGCGCCGACCGTCTGGTGCTCCTGGTACGAGTACTTCACCGACGTCACCGAGGACGACATCCACGAGAACCTGCGGGCGATGGACACCCTCGACCTGCCCATCGACGTCGTCCAGATCGACGACGGCTACCAGCAGGCCCTCGGCGACTGGCTGACGCTCTCCGGCCGGTTCCGCTCCCGGGCCGACATCGCGGAGAAGATCCGGGCCAGGGGCCGCCGGGCCGGCATCTGGACGGCCCCGTTCCTGGTGGCCCCGGCGAGCGCCCTGGCCACCGAGCACCCCGAGTGGCTGGTGCGCGACCCCGACGGCACCCCGCTGCACGCCGGCCACAACTGGGGCCACGACCTGTACGTCCTGGACACCACCCACCCGGAGGCGGCGGCGTACCTCACCGAGGTGTTCACCACCCTGCGGGAAGAGGGCTACGACTACTTCAAGGTCGACTTCCTCTACGCGGGCGCCATGGACGGCGTCCGGCACGCGGACGTCGACGCCCTTCAGGCGTACCGGTCCTGCATCCGGCTGATCAGGGAGGCGATCGGGCCGGAGGCGTACCTGCTGGGGTGCGGCGCGCCGATCCTGCCGTCCCTCGGCCTGTTCGACGCGATGCGGGTCAGCCCCGACACGGCACCGCACCGCCGTCCCGAGGCCGACGACTTCAGCCAGCCGGGCCAGGCCCCGGCCGAGTTCACCGGCGTGGGCCGCCAGTGGCAGCACGGCCGGCTCTGGATCAACGACCCGGACTGCCTGATGGCCCGTCCCGCGGTGGAGACCCGTGAGCGCTGGGCCGCGCACGTGGAGGCCACCGGCGGCCTGATGGCCTCCAGCGACCGCCTGTTGTCCCTGGACGAGTGGGGCGTGACGACGACCCGCCGCCTCCTCGAAGGAGCCGCCCGATGAAGCGCACCCTGTCCGTCCCCGGCATCGCCTACGGCGGCGACTACAACCCCGAGCAGTGGCCCGAGGAGGTGTGGGACGAGGACGTACGCCTGATGCGCGAGGCCGGGGTGACCATGGTCAGCGTCGGCATCTTCTCCTGGGCGCTGCTGGAGCCGTCCGAGGGCGTGTACGACTTCACGCGCATGGACAAGATCCTCGGACTGCTGCACGACAACGGCATCGCGGCCGACCTCGCCACCCCGACGGCGGCGCCGCCGGCGTGGTTCTTCCGCGAGCACCCCGAGGCGCTCCCGGTCGACCGCGACGGGCGGCGGCTGTCGTACGGCAGCCGCCAGACCTTCTGCCCCTCCAGCCCGGCCTACCGCGAGGCGGCCCTGCGCATCACCCGTGCCCTGGCCGAGCGCTACGCCGACCACCCGGCGGTCGTGATGTGGCACGTCCACAACGAGTACGGCTGCCACAACGCCGCCTGCTACTGCGACACGAGCGCGGCGGCGTTCCGCCGGTGGCTGCGCGCGAGGTACCCGACCCTCGACGCGCTGAACGACGCCTGGGGCACCACCTTCTGGAGCCAGTGGTACTACGACTGGGACGAGATCCTGCCCCCGCGCGCGACGGGCGCCGTCCCCAACCCCACCCACCAGCTGGACTGGCGCCGCTTCTGCTGCGACGAGCTGCTGTCGCTGTACACGGCGGAACGGGACGTGCTGCGCGAGGCGGCCCCGGCCACGCCCGCCACCACCAACTTCATGGTGAATTTCAGCTTCGACGCCCTGGACTACTGGCGCTGGGCCCCGGAGCTGGACCTCGTCTCCAACGACCACTACCTTCGCTCCACCGACCCGGCGTCGCAGATCGACATCGCGCTCAGCGGCGACCTGGTGCGCTCCCTGGCGGGCGGCCCGTGGCTGCTGATGGAGCACTCGACCGGCGCGGTCAACTGGCAGCCTGTCAACCGGGCCAAGAACCCGGGGGAGTTGCGCCGCAACGCGCTCGCGCATGTGGCGCGCGGGGCCGACGGCATCGCCTACTTCCAGTGGCGCGCGGCCCGGGCGGGCGCCGAACAGTGGCACTCGGCGATGCTGCCGCACACCGGCACGGACAGCCAGATCTGGCGTGACGTGGTCCGGCTGGGCGCCGACCTGAAGGCACTGGCCGAGGTGCGCGGCAGCACCGGCGCGGCCGAGGTGGCGATCGTCTGGGACTACCAGGCCCGCTGGGCCCTGGAGCTGCCCTCCCAGCCGAGCGAGGAGGTCCGCTACCTGGACGTCGTGCGGGCCTGGTACGAGCCGTTGTGGCGGTCGGGTGTCGCGGTCGACTTCGTCCGGCCCGACGCGGACCTGTCCGCCTACCGCCTGGTCCTGGCCCCGGCCCTGTACCTGGTCGACGACGCGGGCGCGGCGAACCTGACCGGCTTCGCCGAGCGCGGCGGCACCCTGGTGGTCGGCTTCCACAGCGGCATGGTCGACGAGAACTGCCATGTAAGGCTGGGCGGTTACCCGGGCGCGTTCCGCGAGGCGCTCGGCGTCCGCACCGACGAGCTCTTCCCCCTCCTGCCCGGCGAGACGCTGCACCTCGACGGCGGCGGCACCGCCACCCTCTGGTCCGAGCGCGTCGCCCTGGCCGGCGCCGAGGCCGTCACGTCGTACACCTCCGGCCCGCTCACCGGCGTCCCGGCGGTCACCCGCCACACCCACGGCCAGGGCACCACCTGGTACCTGGCCACGCTCCCCGACCCGGACACCCTGGCGGCGCTGCTGGACCGCGTGCGCGCGGAGGCCGGAGTACGGCCGGTCCGCGCGACGGCGCCGGGCGTGGAGGCGGTGCTGCGCCGGGGTACGGAGGCGGACTATCTCTTCCTGATCAACCACGGCGGCCGGGACGCCGAGGTCACCGTGTCGGCCGACGGCGTCGACCTGCTGACGGGCAAGCCGGCCCCGGGCGCGGTGACCGTCCCGGCCGGGGATGTGGTGGTGGTACGGGAACCGCGCTGAGCGCATCGGGCCGCCCGTGGCCGCTGGAGGAGGGCCTGATCGCCCGCTGCCCTCTCACAGAGGTCGAGTTCCTCTCCTGCGCCAGGAACGCCGAGGACCGTGGCGACCTCGTCCGGGACCTCGACGCGTTGTTCGGCTGGACCCCGCTGGACGACCGGGCCGTGACCCGCGCCTGGGACGTGCAGCGGGAGCTCACCGAGAAGGGCAGGCATCGTTCCGCCGGCGCGGTGGACCTGCTCGTCGCCGCGACCGCCGAGCTCCAGGGGCTCTCCTGCTCCATTACGACAACGACTTCGAGACCATCGCAACCGTGACCGGGCAGCCGACCCAGTGGCTCGCCCCCCGGGGCAGCCTCTGACCACGGAACCGCCGGGGCGCGGCACCTCCCCCTGGTGCCGCGCCCCGCCCCCGTTTCCTCAGTGGCTCAGACCGCCTCCACCTCCGGCAGCGTGCCCGTCCGGGCCGCGCGGGAGTACCACAGGGCGCTCGACTTGGGGGTGCGCTCCAGGGTGACGTAGTCGACGTACACCGCGCCGAAGCGCTTGCCGTAGCCGTACGCCCACTCGAAGTTGTCCAGCAGGGACCACAGGAAGTAGCCGCGCACGTCCGCGCCGTCGGTGATGGCCCGGCGTACCGCCGACAGGTGGCCGTGCAGGTAGGCGATGCGCTCCGGGTCGTGGACCGAGCCGTCGGAGCCGGGCTTGTCGTCGTAGGCCGCGCCGTTCTCCGTGATGTACAGGGGCAGGCCGGGGGCCTCCCGCGTGTAGCGCATGATCAGCTCGTGCAGGCCCGACGGGTCGACCGTCCAGCCCATCGCGGTGCGCTCACCGGGGCTCTGGTGGAAGGCCACGTCGTCCACGCCAGGCCACGGCGAGTGCTCGCTCGCGCCGTGCCCGTCCGCCCGGGGGCCCTTCGCGGCCGGGTCCGCCGCCGAGACCAGGGTGGGCGTGTAGTAGTTGAGGCCGAGGGCGTCCAGCGGCTGGTTGATCTGCGCGGTGTCGCCGTCCAGGACGAACGACCAGTCCGTGACCGCGGCCGTCGCCTCGAACAGCGACTGCGGGTAGGCGCCGTGCAGCAGCGGGCCGTGGAAGACGCCGTTGGCCAGGTCGTCGATCTTCCGGGCCGCCGCCAGGTCCGCGGGGTCCTGCGACAGGGGCCGGACGACCGCGGAGTTCAGGGCGATCGACACCGAGTTGCGGGCCGGCATCGCCGACCGCAGCGCCGTGGAGCCCAGGCCGTGCGCCAGGTTGAGGTGGTGGGCGGCCCGCAGCGAGGCCGCCGGGTCGGTGCGGCCGGGCGCGTGGACGCCGGAGGCGTAGCCCAGGAACGCGCTGCACCACGGCTCGTTGAGCGTCATCCAGTGCTCCACGCGGTCGCCGAGCGCCTCGCCGACGATCTGCGCGTACTCGGCGAAGCGGTACGCCGTGTCGCGCTCCGGCCAGCCGCCCGCGTCCTCCAGCTCCTGCGGGAGGTCCCAGTGGTAGAGGGTGACGGCCGGCTTGATGCCCTTCGACAGCAGCTCGTCCACCAGGCGGCGGTAGAAGTCCAGGCCCTTCTGCACGGCCGGGCCCCGGCCCGTGGGCTGCACGCGCGACCAGGAGACGGAGAAGCGGTAGGCGCCCAGGCCCAGCTCGGCCATGAGCGCCACGTCGTCGCGGTAGCGGTGGTAGTGGTCGACAGCGATGTCACCGTGGTCGCCGTCGACCGTCTTGCCCGGGGTGTGGCTGAAGGTGTCCCAGATCGACGGCGTACGCCCGTCCTCCCGCACCGCCCCCTCGATCTGGTACGCGGAGGTCGCGGCGCCCCAGAGGAAGGCGGGAGGAAAGGTCACCGGGTTCGCGGGCTTGTCGGAGTCAGGCATGGAAGCGCTCCCATTGGTGGTCGTGGAGACCGACGGATGAAGGGGGAGGGAAACGGACGGAAAGGGGCCGAGGCGGCGGTGACCCGGCCCCTGGAGACGTACGGGCGTCAGCCCTGGCAGCCGTACGGGCGTCAGCCCTTGACCGCGCCCTGCATGATGCCGCCCACGATCTGCTTGCCGAAGATCGCGAAGACCAGCAGCAGCGGCAGCGTACCCAGCAGCGCGCCCGCCATGATCAGCGACTGGTCGGGCGTGTAGCCACGGCCCAGCGCCGCGACCGCGACCTGCACGGTCGGGTTGCCGTTCTGGGTCAGCACCAGGAACGGCCACAGGAAGTCGTTCCAGGTCTGCACGAACATCAGCATGCCGAGCACGGCCATCGCCGGCCGGGCGGCCGGGAACACCACGTGCCACACCACACGCCAGCTGCTCGCCCCGTCGACCCGGGCGGCCTCGATGATCTCGTCCGGCAGCGCCTGGATCAGGTACTGCCGCATGAAGAACACGCCGAACGCGCTCACCAGCGACGGGAAGATCACCGCCTGGAGCTGGTCGGTCCAGTCCAGCTTCGCGACCATCATGTACAGCGGGATCACGCTCAGCTGCGGCGGCACCATCATCGTGCCGATCACGATCAGCATCATCGCGTTGCGGCCCTTGAACCGCAGCTTGGCGAAGGCGAACCCGGCGATCGTCGACAGGAACACGATCGTCGCGGCGGAGATGCCCGAGACGATCGTGGTGTTGAGGAACGCCTCACCCAGGTTGGCGTCGGTCCAGGCGATCTCCAGCTTGTCGAACAGGTTGGAGCCGAACCACAGCGGCGGCGGGGTCTGCGCGAGGCGCTGGTTGTCACGGGAGGCGGCGATCGCGGTCCACACCAGTGGGAACAGCGAGCCGATCGTGAACAGGATGAGGATGACGTAGGCGATCGGGCCCGCGTGCATCTGCCCGCCGGCCCGCGCCGACTTCGGGCGGCGGGTGCGCTGGGGCCCCTGCGCGGGTGCCGTCTCGGGGGGCGTCACAGTCGTCGTCACGGCCGGAACTCCTTAACTACTGGCGCGCAGCCGGCGCGAGATGACGTAGTTGACGATGCCGATGACGATCAGGATCAGGAACATCGTCCAGGCGATCGCCGAGGCCCGGCCCAGGTGCTGGTTGACCCAGCCCTGCTCGTACAGGTACAGGCCGAGCGTCTGGAACTGGTGCTCCGCGCCGCCGGAGGCGCCCTTGTTGGCGTCGAACAGCAGCGGCTCACCGAACACCTGGCTCGCGCCGATCGTGGAGACGACGGCGGTGAACAGGATGGTCGGGCGCAGCGACGGCAGCGTCACATGGAAGAACTGCTGCCAGCGGCTGGCCCCGTCCAGGGCCGCCGACTCGTACAGGTCCTGCGGGATCGCCTGCATCGCGGCCAGGTAGATCAGCGCGTTGTAGCCGGTCCAGCGCCAGATGATGATCGTCGAGACGGCGATCTGCGAGGGCCACTTGTCGTTCTGCCAGTCGATCTTGCCGAGGCCGATCTGGTCCAGCACCCAGTTGATCATGCCGTAGTCACGGCCGAAGAGCAGCACGAACACCAGGGAGGCGGCCGCGATCGACGTCGCGTAGGGCGCGAGCATCACGACCCGGTAGAAGGTCGAGCCGCGCAGCTTGTAGTTGAGGATGTGGGCGATGCCCATCGCCATCAGCAGCTGCGGAACGGTGGAGATGATGCCGATGGTGAGGGTGTTCTTCGCCGCGTTCCAGAAGAAGTCGTCGTCGAAGATCCGGGTGTAGTTGCGCAGCCCCACCCAGTCCATGTCGGTCGGAGCGGTCAGCTCCACCTGATGCAGAGAGGCCCAGCCCGTGTAGATCAGCGGGAACAGGCCGAAGGCGACGAACAGCAGGAAGAACGGGGAGACGAACGCGTACGGGCTCCAGCGCACGTCCCGCTGCCAGCGGCGGGACAGCCGGGTCCGGCGCCGCCGCTCCTGCTCGGAGATGGCGTCCGCCGGGCGGCCCGGGGCCGCGCCCCCCTCCTTGGCGGGGGGCGCGGCGGTGTCGTGACGGGTGGCCATACGGGTCACTTGTCCAGGTTGTTGTCGATGGTCTTGGTGGCCGTCTCCCAGGCCTCCTGAGGCGACTTGCCCTTCGTGACGAGGATGACGCCGTTGTCGGTCAGGCCCTGCTGGATGATCTGGTCCTTCGGGCCGATCACCTGGACGGGGATCTGCTTGGCGGCCGCGGCGAAGATCTCACCGATCGGGGCGTCCCCGGTCATGTCGTTCTTCGCGCCGGTGACCTCGGGGCTGCTGAACGCGGCCTGCGCGCTCGGGAAGCTGCCCTGCACCTTGAACAGCTTGGCCTGCTGCTCGGGCGCGGTCAGCCAGGCGACCAGCTTCTTGGCCTCCTCGACGTGCTTGCCGTTCTTCGGCACCGTCAGGAAGGAGCCGCCCCAGTTGCCGGACTTGGGCGCCACGGCCACGTCCCACTTGCCCTTGGCGTCCGGCTTCGACTTGCCCTTGATGTAGCCGAGCATCCACGGCGGGCACGCCATCGCGGCGAACTTGTTGTTGGCGATCGTCTGGTCCCAGGACGGCTGGAACTGCGTCTGCGCGCCGACCAGGCCCTTCTCGGCGGCCTCGGCGGTCAGGTCGAAGGCCTTGCGGACGGCCGGGTTGGTCTTGTAGATGACCTTGCCGGAGGCGTCGTAGAACTTCTCCTTCTCACTGCTCAGGATCGCGTTGAGCAGACCGCCCGGGGAGTCCATGAAGGTGGTGCCCTTGGGCCCGCTCTTCTTGTACTTCTCGCCCGCGTCGACCAGCTTGGCCCAGTCGCCGGCCCACAGCTTGGCGACCTCGGCACGGTCGGTCGGCAGACCGGCCTTTTCGAACATGTCCTTGCGGTAGCAGATCGCCATCGGGCCGATGTCGGTGCCCAGGCCGATCGTCTGGCCGTCCTTGGTGGTGGCCTGCTGCCACTTCCAGTCCAGCCAGTTGCCCTTGCTCACGCCCGACACCTTGGAGAGGTCCTCGAGCTTGGCGGCCTGGGTGCCGACGATCTCGGCGATGTTGCCGACCTCGACGGCCTGGACGTCCTGCAGGCCGCTGTTGGTGGTGAGGTGGTTCAGGAGCGCGGGGTAGTAGTTCTCGTTGCGCTCGACGACGTTCTCGGCGATCTTGATCTTCGGGTTGAGCTTCTCGTACTCGGCGTAGAGGCCGGCCTCCTTGAAGCCGAAGGCGCCGAACAGTCCCAGGGTGATCGTGGTCTTGCCGCCGCCGTCGCCGTTCGGCGAGCCGGAACCGTCGTCCTTGCCGTCGTCGGCACAGCCGGCCAGCAGCCCGGCGCCCAGCGACGCGACGGCCGCCAGCACAACCGCCTTACGTGCTCGCATCTGAGGTCCTCCTGTTGCCCTGACGTGCCGACCCCCCGGCCAACGGCATGGTTGGGCCCGTGTCTCTATCGTCGCTGCGGCTCGGGCGGGGAACGTGCGGGATGTGTATGTGTCAGGTACCGTGGGAGCGCTCCCACCGGTGATGTGTTGAAGAGTCCCCGGTCCCGGCGGGGGTGTCAAGGGAACCGACGCCCACAGATGTGTTCAGTTATCGGCCTGTTAACTGACCGAGGGGGACCCGGCGGCCGTCGCCCGGGCTGACTCGTTTCAGTCGGTCCGGCCCCCGTAACCGTTCCTGCCGGGGGCGAAGCGGAGGACCGGGCGAGGGTGGCTCGCGGGGGCGGTCACCACTCCTGACGGGGCTGTTAGATTCCAGCCAGCGTGACACACGACGGAAGGCGGAGCCCATGGCAAGCCACGGAGCGCGGGGCCGGAGCGGAGGCCGGCCGACTCTCGAAGAGGTGGCGGCCCGCGCCGGGGTCGGCCGCGGCACCGTCTCCCGGGTGATCAACGGCTCGCCCCGGGTCAGCGACGCCACCCGCGCGGCCGTCGAAGCGGCGGTCGCCGAGCTCGGCTACGTCCCGAACACGGCCGCCCGCGCCCTGGCCGCCAACCGCACCGACGCGATCGCCCTGGTGGTGCCCGAGCCCGAGACCCGCTTCTTCGCGGAGCCGTACTTCTCGGACATGCTCAAGGGCGTCGGAGCGGAGCTGTCGGACACCGAGATGCAGCTGCTGCTGATCTTCGCCGGCAGCGACCGGGAGCGCCGCAGGCTCGCCCAGTACCTGGCCGCGCACCGCGTCGACGGCGTCCTGCTGGTCTCCGTGCACGCCGACGACCCCCTGCCGGACCTGCTGGCCCAGCTGGAGATCCCCGCGGTGATCAGCGGCCCCCGGTCGGCGGCGGAGACGCTGACCTCGGTCGACTCGGACAACTACGGCGGTGCCCGCCAGGCCGTCGAGCACCTCCTGGAGCGCGGCCGCCGCCGTATCGCCCACATCACCGGACGCCTCGACGTCTACGGCGCCCAGCGGCGCATCGACGGCTACCGCGACGCCCTGGCCGACGCCGGCCACGAGCCGGACGAGCTGCTGATCGAGTCGGGCGACTTCACGGAGGAGGGCGGCCGCAGGGCGATGGCCGCGCTGCTCGAACGCCGCCCCGACCTGGACGCCGTCTTCGCCGCCTCGGACGTCACCGCGGCCGGTGCGCGCCAGGCTCTGCGGGAGGCGGGCCGCCGCATCCCCGAGGACGTGGCGCTGGTCGGCTACGACGACTCCGCCATCGCCCGCCACCTGGACCCGCCCCTGACCAGCGTCCGCCAGCCCATCGAGGAGATGGGCCGCCGGATGATCGACCTCCTCCTGGCGGAGATCGCCGACCGGCGCCCGCCGGTGTCGCGGGGCCTGGAGCGGCCGCAGGTCGTCCTGGCGACGGAGCTGGTGGAACGGGCGTCGTCGTGAGTGGGCGGGCCTCGGTGGATCGCACCGGGGGGTAAGAGGGCGAGGCCGTGTCCCGCCCGCAGGGGGTCGGGCCGTGTGCTGGTGCGCGGGGGTGGGGCGCGTTTGTCGTGTGTGCGGTGTGCGGTGTGCGGTGGTCCGGTCTGGCTGGAGCGCGCTGGTATGTAAGGGCTGAAGTCATGCTGCGCCCGCACCGGGGGCCGGGGGCCGGGGGAGTGGTCCGGCTTGGCTGGAGTGCGGCGGGGTGTAGGGGGTCGAGGTCGTGTCGCGCCCGCACCGGGGGCCGAGGGCCGAGGGGGTGCCGTCGGCGCGGGGGTGGTGGGTCGCGTGGTGCGCGGTCAGGGCTCGGGCGTGGGGTGTGCGGTGTCCGCCTCCCGGGTGGGGGCCGCCGGTTCGTGAAGCAGGCGGCGCCGGGTGCCCTTTCGCTCTGTGACCCAGCCCGGTCTTCCCTCAGGCGGCGCGCCGTCCGGTGAGCGTCCGCAGCGGCACGGGTTCCGCGGGCGGCCGGTACGGCGGTGAGGCGCGGTCGGCGCGGCGTGCGGGAGCCTTGGCCCCGGGGGACGCGGTAGCCGCCGCCGATTGCCGTGGCACGCCAGGTGAGTTGCCGGCCGCGCCCACCCCCACGCGGTAGTACGTCACCCGGCCCGGCACCGCGGACGGGAGACCCGCGAGGACGGGCAAGCGCTGTCCCTTTCCGGGCCGCCCCACACCCCCGCCATCCCGTCCGGCGTTCCAGGCAGCTGACGTTCGCCCAGGTCACGGGCTGTTCCAGCGTTCCAGCGTCCCGAAGATTCGGCAGATGTGGCGCCCGGGACAGGGCATGGCACAGGCTTGAGCCGTTCGAACACGCCGCCGGCCCGCCAACACGGCGAGGGCCGCGCCGAGTTCGTGTTCATCACGCAATGACCCGCTCCGGTACGGCCGAGCGACATCCCACGACCGGAACATCAAATTCCGGAACACTCACAGGAAGAAGTCCATCATGCGTATCACCCACCGCCTCACCACCCGCGCCGCCGCCTCCTCCCTGGCCGTCGCCGCCCTCGCGTTCGCCGGTGTCCAGGCCACCGCCCAGACGGCCGCCGCGGCCCCCGGGAAGGCCGCCGCGATCGCCGCCTGCACCACGGCCAACACCGAGGTGACCGTCAGCGACGTCCGCCGCCCGATCAACCACCTGCTGGTGACGGCCACCAACACCAGCACCAAGCCGTGCAACGCCTACGGCGCGCCCTACCTGGGCTTCGGCGGCGGCCAGGCGGCCGTGCCGTGGCTGGAGGACAGCAAGCCGCAGGCCGTGGTCACGCTCGCCCCGGGCGAGTCCGCGTACGCCGGCATCGGCACGTACACCCCCGACGGCGGCGAGGGCACCACCTACAAGACGGTGGACGTGCTCTTCGCCAACAAGGCCATGAACGGCTCGGTCGGCAAGGCCAAGACCCTGACGCTCCCCGACGGCGGCACGTACGTCAACGACTCCGCCTTCGTCACCTACTGGCAGGACAACGTGGCCGACGCCCTCGTCTTCTGAGCCACCGGCCGCCCGCGGCACCGCCGATGACCCGGCGGTGCCGCGGGCGGCCCGGCACGGGACGGGAGTTCGCCGCTGGTGGGGGGAAGCACGGTGAGAGGGAATCGCGCGGAGGGCGCGGACGCCGAGGTGTTCGTCCGGGTGCTGTACGCGCAACACGGAAAGCCGCTGCTGCGGTACGCCGCGCGGCTGCTGGGGGGTGACCGGCACCGGGCCGAGGACATCCTCCAGGAGGGTGCCGTACGGGCCTGGCGGCACGCCGGGCGCCTGGGGACCGCGCCGGAGACGATGCGGCCGTGGCTGTTCACGGTCGTACGGAACCTGGTGATCGACGACTATCGCGCGCGGGCGCTGCGTCCGGTGCTGCCCGAGGCGCTGGAGGACACGGACGTCGCCGTCGCCGACGAGGTGGACCGGCTGCTGACGGTCCATGTGGTCGAGGAGGCCCTCACGGACCTCACCGACCAGCAGCGCGAGATCATCCGGCACATCCACTTCGACGGCAGCAGCGTCGAGCGGGTCTCCCGGCTCCTGGGCATCCCGAAGGGCACGGTGAAGTCGCGCACCTATTACGCGATGCGGTCGCTGAGGAGAGCCCTGGCCGCGCGAGGTGTCCACGGCTGCACCCAGCACGAGGAGCTGACCCCGTGACAGACGGCTTCTCGGCCACCATGCCAACACCCCCGCGGAGTCAAGGACGCAGCACCGCCCGCCACCGCGTCTCCCCGTCCTCGGTCTCCCCGGTCGGGGCGAGCCCGGCCGCCCTGGCCACTGCGGCCGAGGCCCGGTGCTCCGGGTGGACGTGGGCGACGACGGTACGCACGTTCCGGCTCCGCAGCCACCCCACGAGCCCCCGCGCCGCCTCGGACGCGAACCCGCGCCCCTGCCACGGCGTCCCGACGACCCAGGCGATCTCGGCGCAGCCCTCTGCACCGACCGTGGCCTGCACGGTCCCGACGAGACACTGCTCGGCGCGGTCCCGCAGCACCCAGTTGCACCAGGAGACGCCCCGGTCGGGCGCCCCGGCGACGAGCCGCTCGTAACGGTCCCGAAGCTCCTCGACGGCCGACGGCGCACCCCCGATGAAGACGTACAGCGCGGGGTCGGCCAGCACACCGGCCATCTCGACGGCGTCCTCGACGCGCAGGGGGACCAGATCCAGACGGGCGGTCGCGAAGGTCTCGGCACGGACGCGGGGCGCGGACATCGGGACAGCCTAGGGCACGCAAGAGGCCGCCGTCCTGCTCAGTGCAGGTCGGCGGCCTCTTGTGGGAGGGTGAGTGACGGGACTCGAACCCGCGACATCCTGGACCACAACCAGGTGCTCTACCAGCTGAGCTACACCCACCATGACCGGCGTTGAGACGAGTGATGTCCCCGACCGGCCGAGAAAAAGTGTACAGGGTCCGAAGGGGTGCTCGCGCCAGGCTTTCGCGGCGCCCCTCCGAGGGGCCCTGTCAGCCCCGCTGAGCAGGCAGGACGTGCTTCGCGGCGATCGCCTTTGCGGTGTCGGAGTCGGGGCCGGGCTGGGGGACGAAGATGGCCTCGCGGTAGTAGCGCAGCTCGGCGATGGACTCGCGGATGTCGGCGAGGGCGCGGTGGTTGCCGTTCTTCTCGGGGCTGTTGAAGTACGCCCGCGGGTACCAGCGGCGGGCCAGTTCCTTGACGGAGGAGACGTCGACGATCCGGTAGTGGAGGTAGCCCTCCAGGGTCGGCATGTCACGCAGCAGGAAGCCGCGGTCGGTGCCGACCGAGTTGCCGCACAGCGGGGCCTTGCCGGGCTCCTTGACGTGCTCCTTCACATACGCCAGGACCTGCTCCTCGGCGTCCTTCAGGGTCGTGCCGTTCGGAAGCTCCGCGAGCAGCCCGGACGCGGTGTGCATCTGGCGCACCACCTCCGGCATCGTCTCCAGCGCCCGCTCCGGCGGACGGATGACGATGTCCACGCCCTCACCGAGCACGTTCAGCTCGGAGTCCGTGACAAGGGCGGCCACCTCGATGAGCGCGTCGTCCGACAGCGAGAGGCCGGTCATCTCGCAGTCGATCCACACCATGCGATCGTTCATGTGTCTAACCCTACGGCGCGCCGCCAGGGGCCGAGCCGGCCGTGTGCGGGCGGGGGCCGGCCCACGGCATGCCGGAAGGGCCGGGGCAGCGCGCCCCGGCCCTTCCGCCGCGTCACGGAGCGCTGCGCTGCCCGGGCAGACTCGCCCGGCTGTGCGCGTACGCCTCGCGGCCGTTGTCCGAGGAGCCGGACATCGACGATCCGACGGCGCTTCCGGCCGGCGTACGCCGTGACGGGAACGGCATCTGGCCGTCCGGATGCCGCTCGGCGTGCGAGGTGCCCTGCTGGCCGTGCTGACCGGCGTGACCCTGCTGACCCGGGTGACCGCTGTGGCCCCCGCCCGGCTGGCCCTGCGCCCCTGCCGGTGCCGAGGCCGCCGGGGCCTGCGGGCCGTCGGTGTCCTGGGGCCGCTCGCCCTGCGGGCGGCGGGCCCGGTACGCCGCCCGGTACGCGGCCGGCGACGAGCCCAGCTGGCGTCGGAAGTGCCCGCGCAGCGCCACCGGCGAACGGAAGCCGCAGCGCCCGGCCACCTCGTCCACCGAGTAGTCCGAGGTCTCCAGCAGCCGCTGCGCCTGCAGCA
This sequence comes from Streptomyces sp. NPDC052682, assembly GCF_040678435.1. Lineage (NCBI taxonomy): Bacteria > Bacillati > Actinomycetota > Actinomycetes > Kitasatosporales > Streptomycetaceae > Streptomyces > Streptomyces sp. NPDC052682. The sequence goes on from NZ_JBFATS010000004.1 coordinate 275,771, forward strand.
CCCGCTGCGTGATCAGCCACTGCAGCGGCGCGCTGCCGGTCAGCGAACGGAACCGGCGGTCGAACGTACGACGGCTCATGTACGCCCGTGCCGCCAGCGTCTCCACGTCGAACTGCTCGTGGAGGTGCTCCAGCGCCCAGGCGACGACCTCGGCGAGCGGGTCGGCGCCGATCTCCTCCGGTAAAGACCGGTCGAGGTAGCGCTCCTGGCCTCCCGAGCGGCGCGGCGGCACCACCAGACGGCGGGCCAGGGCCCCGGCCGCCTCGTTGCCGTGGTCCGTGCGCACGATGTGCAGACACAGATCGATTCCGGCGGCCGTGCCCGCCGACGTCAGCACATCGCCGTCGTCGACGAACAGCTCCCTCGGATCGACGTGCACCGACGGGTAGCGCTTGGCCAGCGTCGGCGCGTACATCCAGTGTGTGGTCGCGGGGCGGCCGTCCAGCAGGCCCGCCGCCGCCAGCACGAAGGCGCCCGTGCACAGCCCGACGATGCGGGCGCCCTCCTCGTGGGCCCGGCGCAGCGCGTCGAGCGCCTCCTCCGGCGGTGGCGAAGTGATCGAACGCCAGGCGGGCACGACGACCGTGCCCGCCCGCGAGATCGCTTCCAGGCCATGTGGTGCGGTGAGTTCCAGGCCCCCTGTGGTCCGCAGCGGGCCTTCCTCGCCGGCACACACCAACAGGCGGTAGCGCGGCACGCCGGCGTCCTGGCGGTCAATCCCGAACACCGACAGCGGAATGGAACTCTCGAAGATGGGGCCGCCGCTGAACAGCAGCACCGCGACGATCTCCTTGCGGCGTCGCCCGGACAGTTTCCGGACTGCGCCTTCCGGCGCGGCAGTGGAGTCGTGGCTCATACTGCTAAGCCCCCCTCGGTGGTCGCGGCTCCTCGGTCGTGTCGCTCCTGCACGTTTCCCCTCGGTCCTGCACGAGTCCCCCGCCGTAGACAGTCAAGATCGAATCTACTGTGTCGCTCTCCGCCGACGTGGCCGGTTCGGTACCCGGCTCATTGTCGACTTGGCAACTTGGCGTGAAGCATTCGATCACGAAGCGTTGCGCCAGGGGAGGGCGCAGGGAAGTGCGCCTCGTCGCGGTGGCCAAACCGCGTAGGGTGCGCAGGCCCCCCGAGGCCCTTTCCGTGCAGGTGGAACGGGGGGCGCGGGGTGGTTCGGGAGGGGGATGCACGAGAACCAGAAGTTGGCTGAAAAGTAGCGTTCGTGTGCGCGGAAACCGGTCAGCTGACCGGTGTATCTCCCGCGCTGTGCCGTGCGCCCCGGTGCGCCCCCGTCCCGGTGCGCCGGCGCCGGCCGCGGTGCACCGAGCGGTCCTCGGCGAGCAGCCGGGCCGCGCCGCGCTCGGACTGGCGCAGCAGCACCCGGCACACACCCGTCACGGCGGCGAGCCAGAGGGCCGTACCGGCGGCGCCGGCCAGGGAGCTGCCGTACCAGAGCAGCACCACGGGGACGAGCAGGCAGCTGAAGACCGCCCAGCGGACCACGTCGGTGACGGTGTCGGGGGGCCGCGGACTCGCGCGGCCCGTCCCGGAAGGGCGACGGCGTGCGGACATGCGTGCTCCCTGTGGCGTGGCTCACGGGGTTCAACGCCCGTCCGGTCCGTCGGTCACTGTGCGTCCGCAGGTCGCGCCGCACTCCCCGGGGCCGGTGAACCCCGGGCGAACCGGCTGTACTGCGCAGCAACCATTGCGTTACGGGCGCCCCCTCGTGCATGCTCCCCTGAACCCGCCACGGAGGGTGCGCGGGATCTGTGCGAAGGAGGCGTGCCGCCGTACCCTTGAGGGTATGGGGTTGGGAAGATGATTCCCGGACACAGCTTCGCCGCACACGGTCGTCCCCCCCAATAAGGATCACAACGCCGAGACAGCCATGGCCGGTCACGAATTCTTCGAACCCGCGGACCGCAAGCGGCCGGTCGCCGACCCGACGGCGGCCGATCCCCTGGCGGCGGAAGAGGGACGCCACGCGTGCGATCCCGCGTTCCGGCACGGCGTGGTCGTCGGCTTCGACGGCTCGACCTCCAGTGAGCGCGCCCTCGCGTACGCGATCGGCATGGCGCAGCGCTCTCGCTCGGGCCTGATCATCGTCCACGTGGCCAACCGGCTGCCCACCACCGTGTGGGCGGGCTGCGAGCCGCCGGTCTTCGTCGACGTGCCGGACCACCGCACCGAGGTGCTGGGCCTGGAGCTGGCCTGCGCGGACTACCTCGCCGAGGTGCCGTGGATCCTGGTCGAGCGCGGCGGCGACATCTGCCACGAGCTCGAAGAGGTGGGGCGGGAGTACGAGGCCGACGCGATCGTGGTCGGCTCCACCCACGGCATCGTGGGGCGGATCTTCGGCTCCGTGGCCGGGCGGCTCGCCAAGCGGGCGCAGCGGCCGGTCGTGGTCATCCCGTAGGTAGCTGTCCCCTGCGTCCAACTCCCTTGTGCGGCGCTCGAATCTCCTGGCGCGCAGAGGTGTTTGTTCCCTTGTGAAGGGCATATATCGGTCACCGCACCACCGCACCCGCACGAAGGGAGTTCGCCGTGGACACACCGGCGTGATCGACGGTGTGACGGCGGCTGACGCCACGTCAATCGCCCAGTATGTGGGCGGCATCGCCCTAACAGCAGCAGGAACAGCCCGGCCGCAGCGCGCCGAGCGCCGAGAACGCCGTACCCCCGGCGGGGTCACCGTCGCGGAACGCCACCAGGCCGGCGGCGAAGTGGTACGCGGCGACGGCGGCGTTGGCGCACTGGCCCACGGCACTGCCCAGGCGGGCTGCCGGCCGGGGAGTGACGGCCACCGGCTAGTCGGCAGCCGAGCCGGGGTGTGGGCGGCCCCGGCGGCATGAGCGGACCCCCCGTGCCGGACGGCACGTGGGGGTCCGTTGCGTCGCGTGGCCGGTTGAGGGTTTTCGCGCGCTCGAGGGCGCGCTACTCCACCGTCACCGACTTGGCGAGGTTGCGGGGCTTGTCGATGTCCCTGCCCAGCGCCAGCGCCGTGTGGTACGCGAGGAGCTGCAGCGGGATGCCCATCAGGATCGGGTCCAGCTCGTCCTCGTTCTTCGGCACGACGATGGTGTGGTCGGCCTTCTCCTGGTGCTGGTGGGCGACCGCGAGGATCTGGCCCTGACGGGCCTTGATCTCCTCCATCGCGGCGCGGTTCTTCTCCAGCAGGTCGTCGTCGGGGACGATCGCCACCGTCGGCAGGGCGGGCTCGATCAGTGCCAGCGGACCGTGCTTGAGCTCGGAGGCCGGGTAGGCCTCGGCGTGGATGTACGAGACCTCCTTGAGCTTCAGCGAGGCCTCCCGGGCCACCGGGTAGCCCCGGACCCGGCCGATGAAGAGCATCGAGCGGGCCTCGGCGTACCCCATGGCCAGCTTCCTGATCTCCTCCTCCTGCTCGAGGATCTCGGCGATCTGCCCGGGCAGCTTGCGCAGGCCCTCGATGATCCGCTTGCCGTCCCGGACGGACAGGTCACGGGTGCGGCCCAGGTGCAGGGCGAGCAGGGCGAAGGCGACGGTGGTGTTGGTGAAGCACTTGGTGGACACCACGCACACCTCGGGACCGGCGTGGACATAGATGCCGCCGTCGGCCTCCCGGGCGATCGCCGAGCCGACCACGTTGACCACGCCCAGTACCCGCGCGCCCTTGCGCTTGAGCTCCTGCACGGCCGCCAGCACGTCGTACGTCTCACCGGACTGGGAGACCGCGACGTACAGGGTGTCGGGGTCCACCACCGCGTTGCGGTAGCGGAACTCGGAGGCGGGCTCGGCGTCGGCGGGGATGCGGGCCAGCTCCTCGATCATCTGGGCGCCGATCATGCCCGCGTGGTACGAGGTGCCGCAGCCGAGGATCTTCACGCGGCGGATCCGGCGCGCCTCGCGGGCGTCCAGGTTGAGGCCGCCGAGGTGCACGGTGGAGAAGCGGTCGTCGATGCGGCCGCGCAGCACGCGGTCCACGGCGTCGGCCTGCTCGTGGATCTCCTTGTGCATGTAGGTGTCGTGGCCGCCCATGTCGTAGGAGGCGGCCTCCCACTCCACGGTGGTGGGCTCGGAGGTGGTGCGGGTGCCCTCCGTGGTGTACGTCCGGAAGTCGTCGGCCTTCAGCGTGGCCATCTCGCCGTCGTCGAGGGTGACGATCTGGCGGGTGTGGGCGACCAGCGCGGCGATGTCGGAGGCGACGAACATCTCCTTCTCGCCGATGCCGAGGACGACCGGGGAGCCGTTGCGGGCGACGACGATCCGGTCGGGGAAGTCGGCGTGCAGCACGGCGATGCCGTACGTGCCCTCGATCAGGCGGAGGGTCTCGCGGACCTTGTCCTCCAGCTTCGTCGCCTGCGAACGGGCGATGAGGTGGACGAGGACCTCGGTGTCGGTCTCGGAGAGGAACTCGACGCCGTCCGCCTCCAGCTTGCGGCGCAGGTCGGCGGCGTTGTCGATGATGCCGTTGTGGACGACGGCGACCTTGCCCTCGGCGTCCAGGTGCGGGTGGGCGTTGACGTCGGAGGGGGCGCCGTGGGTGGCCCAGCGGGTGTGGGCGATGCCGGTGGTGCCCTTGAAGCGGGCCGGCACCTTGGCCTCCAGGTCGCGGACCCGGCCCTTGGCCTTGACCATCTTCAGGCCTGTCGTCTTCGGGGAGGTGACGACGATGCCCGCGGAGTCGTACCCGCGGTATTCCAGGCGCTGCAGGCCCTCCAGGAGGAGGGGAGCGACGTCACGCTTCCCGATGTAACCGACGATTCCGCACATGTGGATGGCCCCTAGCCGTAGACGATCAGCCGTAGACGATGCGGCGCAGCTGCCGGAGGGTGAGCTCCGGCGGTGCCACCGCCCGGTATCTCAGATCCGCCTCGATCCGTTCGAAGATCGCCGCGTTCACCAGGCCCTGGGCCTGGAGTTCGCGGTGGCGGCGACGGACGTACTCCTCGGTCGTCTCGTCGAAGTAGGCGAGCACGTCCTGGATCACGCGCAGCGCCTCGCCCCGGCTGAGGGGCGTGGACCGCGTCAGATGATCAACGAGTTCGTCGTGCACCCGGTAGATCCTGAGCCACCGGCGCCGGTTTTGCAAGAATCCTGCCCGATTCCGGGCACGCGTCTGCGGGGAAGTCTTGGCCGGGCCTTGAAGCTCTTATGAGTCCCTGTTCGTGAACCGTCCATTCCACGTCCGGTGTCCCGTTGCCCGGGCAGACGACTTTCGGACGCCATGGACATTCCTCGCATGGGAGTACCCCAGCGGCTCGCCGCGCGCATGAGCATGGCCGAGCAGCACGAGTACCTGCGCGCCCGCTTCTCGCGGCGCACGATGATCAGAGGCGGCGCGGTCACGCTGGGCGCCGTCGCGGGTGGCGCGTTCGTCCCGGGCACCACCGCCCGGGCGGCCACGCCGAGCGGCTGGACGCGCTCCGAGAAGGTCGACGGCGCCCTGGTCGCGCCCTTCGGCCGCCACCTCGCCTACGGCAACGACCCGCGCACCGAGATGACGATCTCCTGGCAGGTCCCGGTCGCCGTCCAGAAGCCGTTCGTCCGGATCGGCGCCCACCCCACCGACCTGTCCCGCAGGATCGAGGCCGAGGTCCGCACCCTGCACACCCCCGCCGGGGTCGGCGCGAGCGGCGACCACACCCAGTACTACGTCCACGCCAGGCTCACCCACCTCAAGCCCGGCCGCACCTACTACTACGGCGTCGGCCACGCCGGCTTCGACCCCGCCGCGCCCCAGCTGCTCGGCACCCTCGGCACCTTCACCACCGCCCCCGCGCACGCCAGGCCGTTCACCTTCACCGCCTTCGGCGACCAGGGCGTCAGCTACCACGGCCTGGCCAACGACAGCCTGATCCTCGCCCAGAACCCGGCCTTCCACCTGCACGCCGGCGACATCGCCTACGCCGACCCCACCGGCCAGGGCAAGACCTCCGACACCGGCTTCGACTCCCGGGTGTGGGACCAGTTCCTCGCCCAGACCGAGTCCGTCGCCAAGTCGGTCCCCTGGATGGTCTCCTACGGCAACCACGACATGGAGGCCTGGTACTCGCCCAACGGCTACGGCGGCCAGGAGGCCCGCTTCACGCTCCCCGGCAACGGGCCCGACAAGAAGCACCTGCCGGGCGTCTACTCCTTCGTCCACGGCAACACGGCGATCATCTCCCTGGACCCCAACGACGTCTCCTTCGAGATCCCGGCCAACCTCGGCATCTCCGGCGGCACCCAGACCCGGTGGCTCGAGGCCCAGCTGAAGAAGTTCCGGGCCGCCCCCGGCATCGACTTCGTCGTCGTCTTCTTCCACCACTGCGCCTACTGCACCTCCACCGCCCACGCCTCCGAGGGCGGGGTGCGCCAGGAGTGGGTGCCGCTGTTCGAGAAGTACACCGTCGACCTGGTCATCAACGGCCACAACCACCAGTACGAGCGCACCGACGTCATCAAGGGCGACCAGGTCGCCAAGAAGCTGCCGATCGGCGGCACGGCCTACCCCGAGACCGAGGGCGTGGTCTATGTCACGGCGGGCGCGGCGGGCCGCAGCCTGTACGCGTTCAGCGCGCCGGACTCCTACGAGGGGCACGAGCACGAGGTGGACGCGGTGGCCTCGTTCGTCAACCTCAAGGACGGCAAGCAGAACGAGACCGTCGCCTGGTCCCGGGTGCGCTACCTCGACTACTCGTTCCTGCGCGTGGACGTGCACCCCGCGCCGAAGGGCCACTGGGCCACGCTCAAGGTCCAGGGCATCGCCGAGACCGGGGACCGCATCGACCACTTCACGGTGGCGCGCAGGGCGAAGTAGCCGCCCCCGCGGCTACATCCGCTTGAGGACCGCCTGCTTGGCCATCGCGAACTCCTCGTCCGTCAGCACGCCCGTGCGGTGCAGCTCGCCGAGCTCGCGCAGCCGGCGCAGCAGGGCGTCGTGGTCGTCCTCGGCGGATGTGACCGGGGGAGAGGGCAGCTCCGGTCGCGTGTCCCGGACGCCGGTGGCGGCCCGGGCCGGGTGCTCCAGCCTGGCCTGGACCGCCGCCGCGACCAGGGCCATCAGCGGGTCCTTCTTGAAGCCCCACAGCTCCACCGCGTGGGGGTCGTACTTCGGGGGCGTCTTGGCGGGCGCGTTGCGCACCACGAAGCGGAGGTGGCCGTTCTCCAGGCCGACCGCCGGCTGCCACTCCACGGCGGTGATGTCGGCCAGCGCGAGGGTGCGCGGGCCCGAGGCGGCCTTGGCGTCCTCCGTCTTCCAGTTCCACTCCAGCCGGATCCGCTCCCCGTCGAAACTCGCGGTGCCGTCCCCGGCGGAGACCGACAGCGGCACGGACGGGCCGGGCAGCAGGTACGCGCTCACCGGCTCGGCGGGCACCTGGTCCAGCAGCAGCGCGTTACGGACCTCGTCGGTGAAGTACTCGGCGACGCCGTACCGGTCGGACTCCACGATCAGCTGGTAGGGATCGTGGGGCTCGGTGAGCCGGCCGCCGGTCGCGTGCAGCAGCGGGCAGGCCCCGTCCCGTATCCGCAGTCGCAACCGCCCGGCCTTCTTGCCCTGCTCGAACGAGATCCCCGCCAACGCCCCCAGCGGAACGACGAGTTCGCCCAGGGTCCTGCGGAGCAGGCTGACGTTCTTGTCCCGTCCCGGGGTCAGCCGCAGGGCGTCGCCGTCGAAGGCCCACGTGCCGTCCCTCTGGATGATTTCCGCCATGAGGTGATTGTTCCACCGGTGCCGGGTGCCCCGGCCGGCACCGTGACGCCGCGGGCCTACAGGCCCGCGATCGGGTTCCTCAGCGTGCCGATCAACTGGAGTGCGCCCGAGGGGTCCGCCAGGTCCACCATCTGCCGGTTGTTGCGCAGCTGGAGCCGGTTGAGGCAGGACAGCGCGAACTCGGGGGCGAACATGTCGTACTGCCGGAACTTGTCCGCCAGTTCCGGCACCGACTCCTGGTAGGCGCGGGTGACCTCCGCGACCGTGCGCCAGAAGTCGTCCTCCTCCAGGATCCCCTCGGTGGCCAGCTGCGCGGCGAGGAAGCGGAAGAAGCAGTCGAAGACGTCCGTGAAGATAGACAGGAGCCTCTTGTCCTCGGGGACGTCGACGCGGATCCGCGCGACCTCGGGCGGCAGCACGGCGTCCGGGTCCATGACCGCGATCTCCTCGGCGATGTCCTTGTAGATCGCGCGCTGGACGACCCCGTCCTTCAGGACCAGGATGACGTTCTCGCCGTGCGGCATGAAGACCAGGTCGTAGGCGTAGAAGCTGTGCAGCAGCGGGGTGTAGTACGCCCGCAGGTAGCGCCGCAGCCACTCCTTCGGTGCCAGACCCGACCGCTCGATCAGCGCGCCCGCGACGGACGCGCCCTCGTGGTCCACGTGCAGCAGCGAGGCCATGGTCGCCGGCTGCTCGCCCTCCTGGAGCGAGGGCACCGGGCTCTCCCGCCACAGTGCGGCCAGCATCTTGCGGTACGGCGAGTAGCGGTCGGTCGCCTTCTCGTACTCCAGGTGCCGGTAGCCCACCGCCGCCCGCTCCCGGATGATCGACAGGCCCGTCGACTTCAGGACCGGGTCGCCCTCGACGAGCTGGGCCAGCCAGTCGTTGATCGCCGGGGTGGCCTCCATGTAGGCGGCGGACAGCCCGCGCATGAAGCCCATGTTGAGGACGGACAGGGCCGTCTTGACGTAGTGCTTGTGCGGGTGGGAGGTGTTGAAGAACGTCCGGATCGACTGCTGCGCCAGGTACTCGTCGTCGCCCTCGCCCAGGCAGACCAGGTGCTTCCTGGCGACCTCGGCGGCGAAGGTGACGGTGAGCTTGTTCCACCACTGCCAGGGGTGGACCGGCAGGAGCAGGTAGTCGGCCGGGTCGAGGCCCTGGCCGGTGAGCGTGCGGTGGAAGCGCGCGACGGTCTCCTCGCCCAGTTCGGCCCGGATGAAGGACTCGTACTCGATCCCGGCACCGGCTGTGAACGCGGCCCGTGAGCGGTGCGCGGCCAGCCACACCAGCCGCACGGGGCTCGCCGTCTCCGGCGCGTACGCCAGGTACTCGTGGATGCCGAAGCCGAGCCGGCCGTTGTTGGCGACGAAGCAGGGGTGGCCCTCGGTCATGCCGGTCTCGACGGCCTGGAAGTCGCCGCGGGCCAGCTCGGCCGCGGTGACCTTCGGCTTGGCCAGCTTGTAGCAGGTGCCGGAGAGCGTGGAGGAGATCTCCTCCAGGTACACCGGCAGGATCTCGTCGCTCAGGCCCAGCGACTGCTTCAGCTCGATGAAGAAGTCCAGTGCGGAGAGCGGGAGTTCGCCGCCGTCCCGGTGCCGGGTGATCGACTCGGCGTCCACCTGCCAGTGGTCCAGGGCCCGCCGGGTCGCGGTGAAGCGGTAGGACGTCTGGCCGTCGTCGCTGCGCACCACGTACCGGCCGTCTTCGGGCTCCGGCGTGATCAGGCGCTCGTGCGCGAACTCGGCCAGCGCCTTGCGGACCAAAAGGCGGTCGGCCTGCTCCCAGCGCTCGGGGGTCAGGTGGGCCACGGCATCGGCGAGGGTCATGCGGTCACCGCCTTCTCGAACTGTTCCCGGGTGCAGAAGCTGAGCAGTGCCTTCTTCTCCGGCTTGACGATCTCGCGCTCCGGGACGAAGCCGACGGCCTCGTTCAGGGCGTGCACCGCCGTGTTGCGCACGTCCGGTTCGACGACGATCCGCCGGGTCGCCGGGTCCTCGAAGAGGTGCGCCATGACGGCGGTGATGACGGCCCGGGTGAAGCCGTGCACGGGCGTGTCGGTCGGCGGGGTGAGGAAGTGCATGCCGACGTCCCCGGGCTGCGGCTCGTACAGCCCGGCCAGTTCCCGGTGGGCGGGGTCGTACCTCTCCATCAGGAAGGCGGGCTCGCCGTCCAGCAGGCCGAGCTCCGCGTGGTGGTGCTCGTCGGCGGCGATCTCCAGGTACGCGCGCTCGACGTCGTGCGGTGTCGCGTCCTGCATCATCCAGAACGCGGCCTTGGGGTGGGTGACCCAGGAGTGCAGCAGTGCGGCGTCCTTCAGCGGATCGAGGGGGCGGAAGGTGAAGGCCGTGGGGCTCACGTGGCTCATACGGCGAACTCCTGGAACGCGATGGTCTTCTCGACCGGGTAGTACTCGGTGCCGAGCAGCTCCCGGATGATGTACGAGTTCCGGTAGGGGCCCATGCCGAGGTCCGGGGAGGTGATGCTGTGCGTGTGGACGCCGGCGTTCTGCAGGAACACGCCCCGGCCGGTGACGTCGATGGCGTAGTTGCGGGCCACGTCGAAGTTGCCCTGGGAGTCGTAGCGCAGCCGGTCCCTGATCGGCTCGAGGAACTCCGGCTCGACGTACTGGTAGCCGGTGGCGAGGATCAGGCCCTCGCTGGTCAGCTCGAAGTCCTTGCCCTGCTCCTCCTGGCGGAAGCCCAGCGTGTACGTGCTGTTGTCGTACCGGGCGCCGGTGAGCGCGGAGTTGGTGAGCAGGCGGGTGGGGACCGGGCCGCTGAGGTTCTTCTGGTAGAGCAGGTCGAAGATCTCGTTGATCAGGTCGCCGTCGATGCCCTTGAACAGGCCCTTCTGCTCGGCCGCGAGACGGTAGCGGGTCGGCTCGGGCAGCGCGTGGTAGTAGTCGATGTACTCCGGGCTCGTCATCTCCAGCGTGAGCTTGGTGTACTCCAGCGGGAAGAAGCGCGGGGAGCGGGTCACCCAGTTCAGCCGGTAGCCGTGGACGTCGATCTCGCTGAGCAGGTCGTAGTAGATCTCCGCGGCGGACTGGCCGCTGCCCACCAGGGTGATCGACTTCTTCGCCTGGAGCTGCTTCTTGTGCTCCAGGTAGCGGGAGTTGTGGATGAAGTCGCCGCCCAGGTCCCGGCAGGCCTGAGGGATGTGGGGCGGGGTGCCGGTGCCGAGGACCAGGTGGCGGGCCCGGTACTCCTCACCGGACGCCGTCGTCACCACGTACAGGTCGTCCTCGTAACGGACTTCCATGACGGTGGTGTTGAAGCGGATACTGCTCAGCTTGCTCGCGGCCCAGCGGCAGTAGTCGTCGTACTCGACCCGCAGCGGGTAGAAGTTCTCGCGGATGTAGAACGCGTACAGCCGGCCCTTCTCCTTCAGGTAGTTGAGAAAGGAGTAGGGGGAGGTGGGGTCGGCGAGGGTGACCAGGTCCGACATGAACGGGGTCTGCAGGTGGGCGCCGTCGAGGAACATGCCCGCGTGCCACTCGAAGTCGGGCTTGGACTCCAGGAAGACGCCGTCCAGTTCGGCGATCGGCTCGGTCAGGCAGGCCAGTCCGAGGTTGAAGGGGCCGAGCCCGATCCCCACGAAGTCATAGGTCTGGTCCGTGGACGCGGCGGCTTCAGCAAGCGCGGTCAAGGGTCTCTCCCAGGTACTGCTCGGCGTGGCCGGCGATCAGGTCGAGGACGGCGGCGATGTCGGCGGCCGTCGTCTCGGGGTTGAGCAGGGTGAACTTCAGGTAGTGGCGCCCGGCGACCTTGGTGCCCGCGACGATCGCGTCGCCGGAGGCGAACAGGGCCTTGCGGGCGTAGAGGTTGGCGCGGTCGATCTCGGCGGGGTCGGTGACGTCGCCCGGGATGTAGCGGAAGACCAGGGTGGACAGGGTGGGCTCGACGACCACGTCGAAGCGCGGGTCGGCGGCGAGCAGCTGCCAGCCCTCCCGGGCCAGGTCGCACACCTCGTCGAAGAGCTGCCCGATGCCGTCGGCGCCCATGGTCCGCAGGGTCATCCACAGCTTGAGCGCGTCGAAGCGGCGGGTGGTCTGCAGGGACTTGTCCACCTGGTTGGGAATACGTTCCTGCACCATGCGGCGCGGGTTGAGGTACTCGGCGTGGTAGGTGGCGTGCCGCAGGGTCGAGGCGTCCTTCACCAGTACGGCCGACGAACTGACCGGCTGGAAGAAGGACTTGTGGTAGTCGACGGTGACGGAGTCGGCGCGCTCGATGCCGTTCAGCCGGTCCCGGTACTTCAGCGAGGCGAGCAGTCCGCAGCCGTAGGCGGCGTCGACGTGCATCCAGGTGCCGTACTGGGTGGCGAGCTCGGCGATCTCGGGCAGCGGGTCGATGGAGCCGAAGTCGGTGGTGCCGGCGGTGGCGACGACGGCCATGGGGACGAGGCCCTCGCGCCGGCAGCGCTCCAGTTCGCGGGCGAGGGCGACGGTCTGCATGCGCTTGTCGTGGTCGACCGGGACGGAGACGACGGCGTCCGGGCCGAGGCCGAGCAGTTTGGCCGACTTCTTGACGCTGAAGTGGCTCGCCTCGGAGGCGAACACGCGCAGCTCGGCGAGCGAGTCGGTCTTGGCCTCCTCGCGGGCGAGGAGCAGCGCCTGGAGGTTGGACTGCGTACCGCCGGAGGTGAACACGCCGTCGGCGGCCGGGCCGAGGCCGATACGGCCGGCCGTCCAGTCGATGAGTTTGCGCTCGATGAGGGTGCCGCCGGCCGACTGGTCCCAGGTGTCGAGGGAGGAGTTGACGGCGGAGAGCACGGCCTCGCCGAGCACGGCCGGGATGACGACCGGGCAGTTGAGGTGGGCGAGGTAGCGCGGGTGGTGGAAGTAGACGGCGTCCCGGAGGTAGACCTCCTCCAGTTCGTCGAGGACGGCCGTGGTGTCGTGCAGCGGCTGGTCGAGGTCGATCCCGTCGATGCGGGGCGCGAGGGCGTCGACCGTGACGCCGGTGAACGGCCGGTCGGTGGCGGCGAGTTTGGCGGCCACCCGCTCGACTCCGTCGGTCACGGAGCGGCGGTAGTGCTCCGCGGTGGTGTCGTTGAGCAGGTGCGAGCGCATGGGGGTCCTCCGGTGGGGAAGTCCGGTGCGGGACGGAAGGCGGGCCGGGCCGCGCGGGGCGTGACTTAGGTTAGCCTAACCTTGGTCATCGTGGTGCAGTCCGGTCCCTGCCGTGACCGCGATCACTTGGGTGACGCGGCCTGCGGGCAACTCGCGGACGGTTCACGCCTGTTCGCGCAGCTGCTCCTCCGTCAGCCCGTGGCGCCAGTAGCCCACGAAGGTGACCCGCCGGCGGTCGATGCCGCGCTCGTCCACGAAGTGCCGCCGCAGCTGCTTCACACAGCCGGACTCGCCCGCGAGCCAGACGTACGGCCGCTCGGCGGGCGGGAGGTGTGCGGCGCGCAGGGCGGAAAAGGCCATGGGGGAGTCCTCCGCGCCCCGCCCCTCGCGCACCAGCCAGGTGATCTCCGCGTCGGCCGCGGTGGTGAGGTCCTGGATGTCCCCGGCGTGCGGCACCTCCAGCCACACCCGGGCACGGATGCCGGCGGGCAGCGACTCGACGATGGCCGAGGCGGCCGGTACGGCGGTCTCGTCGCCCCAGACCACCACCAGGTCGGTGTCCTCGGGCGGCCGGAACCGGATCGCCCGGTTGTCCGCGACCGCCGGCCCGAGCACCAGCACCCGGTCGCCGGCGGCGGCCCGCGCCGCCCACCGGGAGGCGGGACCCGCCTGGGTGGTGGCGCCCGGCCCGATGCCGTGCAGGGCGAAGTCGATGTCGATCTCGTCGGGATCGCGCCGCAGGGCCCGCAGCGTGTACGACCGCATCACCGCCCGTACGCCGTCCGGGAGTTCCCGCCAGCCCTGCCACCAGCCGTCGCCCAGCTCCAGGGGCACGACCGGCTCGGGCTGCCCCGGGTGCGGCAGGAACAGCGACAGCGACTGGTCCCGCCCGTCGGAGTGGAAGGCGTGCAGGTCGGGCCCGGCGAAGGTGACCCGGACGAGCGACGGGCCGAGCCGCCTCGTCCGTACGACCTGCAGGGAGAAGAAACGGAACGGGGCGGCCACGGCCGTGGTCATATGGGCTCCTGATGGCTGGTCAGGGGGCGTTGTGTGTGCGGGGGGAGAGGTCAGCTGACCTTCTTGGCGGTCTCGATGGCCTCGGCGAGGTTCTCGACCAGCGGGACGCACTTGTCGTACGACAGGATCGGCTCGGGGGAGCGCGCGATGACCTGGCCGGCCTTGACCGCGGGCAGCTTCTTCCAGGTCGCCTCGGTGATGTCGGCGGGCTGGATGGCCGAGGAGCGGTCGTCCATCATGATGATGTCGGCCGGGTACTTGTCGACGTTCTCCCAGCTCAGCGACTCGAACCAGCCGCCGGTCTTCGCCTTGGCCTTCTCGGGCGGCTCGACGAAGTTCACGCCGAGGGCCTTGAAGTACTCCAGGTCGATGGAGAGGTTGGTGCCGGAGACGTAGAACAGCTCCTGGCTCGCCGAACCGGCCATCACCTTGATGTCGGGGTGCGCCTTGGCGGCCTTGCGCAGCCGCTCGGAGGCCGCCTCGAAGCGCTTCTTGGCGTCGGTGACCTTCGCGGCCGTCATGTCCCCGCCGAGCGACTCGGCGAGCTGCCACATGCGCTGCAGGGGCTGGGTCAGCTGCCGGTCGAAGACGGAGATGCCGACGCTCGGGGCGAGCTTGGCGATCTTGTCCTTGGACGCCTCGGGGACGTACCAGAGCGTGCCGGCGTCGTCGAACATGGTGCTGATCAGCACGTCGGGCGCGAGGGCCGCGTACTTCTCGACGTTGAACTGGTCCCAGGCGTTGCCGAGGATGGTCACCTTGCTGATGTCCATGTCGCCGGCCTGGACGTCGGGCTTGCCGTCCGCGGTCTTGGTCGGGCCGAACACGCCCTTGACCTGGACGCCGTAGTCGTGGAGGGCCGCGGCGACACCGGTGAAGGCGACGATGGTCGCGGGGACCTTGTCGAGCCGCACGGTCGTGCCGCGGTCGTCCTTGAAGGACCAGGGGCCGGACTTGGGCTTGCCCGCCGCCGTCGAGTCCGAGCCGCCGTCCTTCGCGTCGCCGCCGCAGGCGGTCACGAGGGCGCCGAGTCCGAGGGCGCCGCCGGTGGCGATCAGGCCGCGACGGGAGAAACGGGCGGTTCTGGCGTTCGACATGGGTGGATCTGCTTTCGTGCGTGCGGCGCCCTGAGGGCGCGCGTGATGGGCCACTTGGCTGGATCGCGCTTAGGTTAGCCTAACCTCAGATTTTGTCCAAGGGGTGGCCCGGCCGGGCAGCGCCGCCGCGGTGAGCAGGATGCCGTGGGAGACGTGCCAGCGCCCGGTGAGGACGAGTGACCCGGCCGCCAGGTGCGCGGTGAACGTGCCGGTGCCCGGGGAGAACGTGACCTCGGCGTCCTCGAACCGCAGGGCGCGCGGCGCCAGGAACGAACAGGCCTTGTAGACGGACTCCTTGGCGCTGAAGAGCAGGCGGTCCCAGTGGATGCCGGGGCGGACGGCGTCCAGCCGGTCGAGGTGGGCGCGCTCGGACGGGGAGGTGATCCCCCTGCGGACCGCGGGGGACACGGGGGCGTGCGGTTCGGCGTCGATCCCGAGACCGGCCAGCTCGGCGCTGCGGGCCACGGCGGCGGCGCGGTAGCCGGCGCAGTGGGTGATGCTGCCGGTGACACCGGCCGGCCAGGCCGGAGCCCCGGTCGGGCCGGGCGGCAGGGGGGCCGGGGCCAGGCCCAGCCGGGTCAGGGCGCGCCGGGCGCAGACGCGGCCGGTGGTGAACTCCCGCCGGCGCTTGTAGCCCGCGTGGGCGATCTCCCTTTCCTCGGCGGGAAACAGGGCGGGCTGTCCGGCACCGTCCTCCGGGTCGCCGTACGCCTCCTCGCCCACGGCGGCCGGTGGCAGGACACGTGCGATGAGCATTCCCTGACAACTCCTCATGACTGCGCGGTACAGGGTGGCGTCGCGGGTGAACTCCCCTGCGCCGACGGCTGTTTGAGTTTCTAGGTCACGTGACCTAGTATCGCCGGCGTGGACGATGACATCCAGCTCGATGTGACCGGCCCCGTGCTCGTGGTCGGTGGTTACGGCACGGTCGGCGGCGATCTGACCCGGCTCGCCGCACCCTCCTGGCCGCTGCTGCTCACCGGGCGCACCCCGGAACGCGGCCGGGCGCTGGCCGACGACGTCGGGGCGTCGGTGCGGCGCTGGGACCTGAGCGACCCGGAGCCGTTCTCCGCTCGGGTCCGGGCCGTGATCAGCACGGTGAACGACCCGGACGACCGGGTGCTGCGCGCCGCCCTGCGCGGCGGGGTGCCGTACGTGGACATCACCCGGTGGACGGCGCGCCTGCAGCGGGCCGCCGCGATCACCGCGCTGACACCGCCGAAGGCGCCGGTGCTGTTGTCGTCCAGCTGGATGGGCGGGGTCAGTGCGCTGGTCGCCTCCGCCCTGGCGGCCGACCTCGGCGGGGCGGCGGCGGTGGAGGTCGCCATCCGGTACGACCTCAAGGACCGGGCGGGTGCCGACTCGGTGGAGTTCATGGACCGCCTGGGCCTGGACTACGAGGTGATGGAGGGCGGACGCCGGCGGATGATCATGCCGCTGAGCGACGCCGGGTACGTCAGCATCGGCGAGCACCGCACGAAGGTCGCCCGGATCGACACCCCGGAACAGTTCACGCTGCCGCTGACGCTGGGCGTCGACACGGCGATCACCCGGATCGGCTTCAGCGCGAACTCCTCCACGTCGGCCCTGCTGGCCCTGAAGAAGACCGGGTTCTTCCGCTGGGGCCGTGGCGAGCGGCTCCAGTCGGTACGGCGGTCGCTGCTGTACGCGCCGGGTGAGGGCGGTGAGGCGCTGCTGCGGATCGACGTGCGCGGCCGGGCCGGCGGCCGTCGCACCGCGATGGTCAGGGACGCCGCCGGACAGGCTCACCTCACCGCGCTGGGCGGACTGCTGGGGCTGCGCCGGGTGCTCGGCGAGGACGGTCATCCGGCACCGCGGGGCGTGGTCTTCCCGGAGCAGACGCCGGCGCCCGGTGAGGTCGTCGCCGCCCTGGAGAAGGCGGGAGTCGAGGTGACGGTGTCATGAGCGGTGTCCCCAGGGGAGAGAAGGCCGCGGACGGCAAGCCCCAGCTGACCCAGCAGGGCACCATCCGCCGTACCAGCCTGCTGGACGCCGCGGAGACCGTCCTGGTCGCCAAGGGCCACGCGAGCGCCTCGCTGCGGGCCATCGCCGACGAGGCGGGCGTACGCATCGGGCATCTCCAGCACTACTTCCCCGCCCGGGCCGACCTGATCAAAGCCGTCCTGGAACGGGCGCTGGACCGTTCGCTGGAGCGGCTGGCCGACGTGACGGGACTGCGGGTCGATCCGGACGACCCGTCGGCCATCCGGCCTCCGCGGGGCCGGGCGGACGCCGCCGACGTGGTGGCGGTGGTCCTGGCCGAGCAGGACGACCCACGGCTGGTGCGGCTCTACGTCGAGGTGTGGGCGCTGGCGGCCAAGGACGACGCCATCGCCCATGTCGTCCGGGAGTTCTACGAGAAGTACGTGGCCCACGTGGCGGCGTTCATCCAGCTCAACCAGCCGGAGCGGCCGGCCGCGTCCTGCCGGGCCCGGGCGGAGACCTTCGTGGCGCTGATCGAGGGGGCCGCCCTGCTGCGGTCGGGTATCGCCGGCACCCGGTCGGCGCAGACGGACGCCCACCTCGCCGACGAGGCCGCACGGCTGCTCAGCGAATGAGCGTGGTGCCTGACACGGCGCGAGCCGGCCCAGGCGTCAATCGACACTCATCAGGGGGAGTTTCCTCATGTCCGAGGTGGTGGATCTCGCCGAGCTCGCGGCGAGAGCGGATCTCGAGCA
The DNA here is from genome assembly GCF_040678435.1 of Streptomyces sp. NPDC052682. Taxonomy (NCBI): domain Bacteria; kingdom Bacillati; phylum Actinomycetota; class Actinomycetes; order Kitasatosporales; family Streptomycetaceae; genus Streptomyces; species Streptomyces sp. NPDC052682. Next base: position 293,327 of record NZ_JBFATS010000004.1, read on the forward strand.
GGAGCTGGACCGGCTCGCCAGGAGCCACGGCATCATCCGCACACGGCAGCTCAACCAGCAGGAGACCTGGACGGTGCTCGGCGCGGCACTGACGCGTCAGCTGCTGAGCGATCCACGGCTGTCCAACGACGTGCACACCCACGCCCCGCACGGGGCGCTGGTCCCGGGGATGCCCGTGATGCTCCTCGAACAGGACGGTCCGGACCACGCCCGCTACCGCCGTCTGGTGACCGCGGCCTTCGCCTCGCGGGCCGTGCGGGAGCTGGAGCCGCGCATCGTGACGACGACCCGGCGGCTGCTGGACGCCCTCGGCGACAGCGGAACGGCGGACTTCATCGAGGCGTTCACCTACCCGATGCCGCTGGAGGTCATCTGCGACCTGCTGGGTGTGCCGGACGAGGAACGGGAGCCGTTCCGCACGTGGGCCATGGACATCCGGAACGGCGACGGGCGTACTGTCCCGCCGGCCCACGGGCCGCCGGCCACACCCCTGGCTGCGCCGGCTCGGCCCCGAACCGGCCCGGCCTGCCGCCCGCCTGGTGTGCTTCCCGCACGCGGGCGGCAGCGCTGGCGCCTTCCGCCCGCTGCCCGCCGCCCTGGCACAGGCGGCCCGTACGACCCGGACCGGGCCGTACGAGACGTACGCCGTCCAGTATCCCGGGACATGGCGGAGCTGGCTGCCCGCGCGTTCCGGGCGGTGCTCCCGCTCACGGACCGGCCGCTGACCCTGCTGGGTCACAGCATGGGCGCGGTGGTGGCCTACGAGGTGGTCCGGCGCCTGGAGAGCGCCGGGGCCGGCCCGGCCCACCTGATCGTCTCCGGCGCCTGGGCCCCGGACCGGGTGCGTGACCGTGCCGTCCGGCTCCGGGACGACGACGGTCTCGTCGACGAACTGCGCCGCACCGCGGGCACCGATCCCCGGCTGCTGCGGCATCCCGAGGTCCTCGCCATGGCCCTGCCGGTGCTCCGCAGCGACTACACGGCGCTGGAGACCTACCGGCACCGCCCCGGCCGGCCGCTGACCACCCCCGTCACCTCCCTGGTGGGCGACGCCGACCCGGTCGTCGGCGTCCCCGAGGCAGCCGCCTGGGAACGGCACACGCGGGGCCCCTTCCGGCTGCGGGTCTTCCCCGGCGGCGACCACGGCCACTGGCCGGACCTGGCCGAACACGTCTGTGCACAGCCGTCGCCGGAACCTCTGGGCGCGGTACGGACGCGTTCTACGGCCTGAGGCGGCGGGTCACCGCGCGGACCAGGTCGGTGCGTGCGACCTGGAGGGCGAAGGCCCCCTGCCCGCCGGTGACGGGCTTGGCGTACCAGGGCAGGCCGCGGCGACGCCACTTGGCGGGGGCGAGGTTGTCCGGGAGCGCCGGGAGGGGTAACGCCCAGGGACCCAGGCGCAGTTCGCCGGTCCACACGCCGATGGGCAGGTCGGTGACGGGGACGCGGACGACGAAGTCGCCGCCGGCCTGGGAGGCCTGGCGGGCGGTGCAGCGGACGGTGTTGCCCCGGCCGTCCTCCAGGTGGACGGCGAGGGAGCCCTCGGGGTAGGCGGCGAGCGTGCACCGGCCGGAGAACTCCAGCTCCGTGGCGGAGTTCGGGGCCCACCGCACGGCGCCGAGGCTCAGCTGCGGCGGCACCGCGTGCTTGCGCTCACCGATGTCGAGCGTGAAGTTGCCGTGCGGCTTGGTGGTGTAGAGGGTGACGGCACGCGTCTCACCGGCGATCTGCAGGACGTGCGTCGCCGGCTTGCCCGAGACCGCCGCGTCCCGCTTGCTGCCGATGCGCACCTCGCGGGTGATGCCCTGGGCGCCGATCACCAGGGAGATGTCCCACAGCCCGGCATCGAGCGGGCTGCCGCCGGCGGCGGTGGTGAGGTCGACGACGGCCTCGAACCCGGCCTTGTCGTAGGGGTAGTGGCCCTGGTCCTCGTCGGCGCCGAGCCCCGGCGTCGCGGTGTGGGTGACCGGCAGGTGGACCTCGGTACCGCTGTCCCGCTCCCGCAGGACCAGCCCGGTGGTCACGTCCTCCGTCGCCACCCGGTGCAGGTAGCCGTACCCGGCCAGGTGCAGGGCGGTGCCGCGCAGTTCGGCGCGGGTGACGCGGTGGCGTAAGCCGAGCTGGGCGGTGACGTCGTAGCAGGAGTCGGGGATGTCCCGGGAGGTATCGCGCAGGAAGGGGTAGCGGGCGTAGGCGCGGCCGTCCTCGACCAGGAGCGGGGTGGCGACCTTGGTGCGCCCCAGTTCCTGCTCGAAACGCACCAGTTCGAGCAGCTCGTCGAGCATGAGGTGGCGTACGAGGTGCAGACGCAGGCGGGCCATCGCCGAGAGCTGGTCGCTCAGCCCGTCGTGCCAGAGCGGGTCGATGGTCTCGGCGAGGCGGGCGAGGGCCTTCTCCTGCTGGGGCCGGGGCTCACGCGCCAGGTGGTCCAGGAGCTGGCGCACCTCGACGGTGAGGTGGCGGTGGGCGAGGTGGTCGCGGCCCGGGCCGGGCGGCACGTGCTCCAGGAGCATGTCGACCACGCGCGGCAGGAACTTCAGCCGGGGCTCGGTGCCCCCGGAGCGCAGCGTGATGTTGCCGCTGTCCTCGCGCTCGACCCAGAACAGACAGTCGTAGTCGGCGACCACGGAGATGCCGGCCGCGTGGATGTAGGCGGGGCCGACGAACAGCTGGTCCTCACCGATCCTCAGATCCGTCGGGAAGCGCAGCCCGAGCCGCTCCAGCAGTTCCCGGCGGAACAGCTTCATGGGGTTGAGCGTCCAGTACACCCGGGAGGAGAACACATCCGTCCTCGGCTGGTTCCGCCGGAACATCGAGGTGGGCGCCCCGCGCCCGCCGACGCCGACCATCTTGCCGAGGACGACGTCGGTGCCGTTCTTCTCCGCCATGGCGACCATGCGCTCCAGGGCCTCGGGGCCCAGATGGTCGTCGGCGTCCAGGAAGAAGACGAACGTACCGCGGGCCTGGTCGAGCCCGGTATTGCGCGGAGCGGACGGACCGCCGGAATTCGCCTGGTGGATCACCCGCACGAGACCCGGGTGAAGAGCGGCGAGCCGGTCGAGTTCCTCACCGGTTCCGTCGGTGGAACCGTCGTCGACCGCGATGACTTCCAGGGCGTCCTGACCGATGCTCTGCTCGGCGACGGACGTGACGCAACGCGTCACATAGGGCATTGCGTTGTACGCGGCGATAATCACCGAAACAGCCGGGCCAGCCATCGTCACGCTCTCCAAGGAATACAAGGCACACCCTCGTGCGTGAATGGCATGGATATCCGCTGTACAGGTGCCGCGGGGCGCCATTTTTCCCGGAGGGGAGTGCCGCAGGAAGTGTGAAGGTACCATGATCCGACTGTGCGCGTGGGGGGGGTGGGTCGTTGAACGGCCAGTGTGTGGCTGGTTCGCATCGCCCGGGGTGATGGGCGATTGGCCTCCTTCCGGGATGGATTTGCCGGACTCTTGCCGCTACGCGGGATGAGATCGCCTGTGGGCGGCATGTCCGGCGAGTGTGACGCTTGTCACGTCGCGAAAGGTGGCCGTGATATTGCTCGTGCGCTTCGCGTAAAGGCATGATCCCCCAGCCTTCTTTAACTTCTCTTTATCTCCGGGGGATCGGTGCTAGGGGTGGGGAGAGTGTGGAGGGAAGACGGTCGAGCTCAAGGACGCTCGGTTCTTCGAGAAACGTCAGCGTACGCACGACCTCACCGTTAACGGCATCCACGCCTACTATGTGCACGCGGGTGACGTACCGCTCCTGGTCCACAACTGCGACAGCAGGAAGCTGGGCCGCGCGCTGGAAAGAAGCGGTGAGGCGAGGCCGGATGATGTGATGCAGGCGCATCACATCATTCCGTGCGGCTGCAAGAAGGTGAAACAGGCGTGGAAGGTCCTCCAGAAGCACAACATTGACATCGACTCGGAAGTCAACGGTGTCTGGATGAGCCACCAGGGCCACCGGGGAACGTTCGTCCATTCGTATTACCGGTACATCAACGACGAGGTTCTGGCGGCTGATGCCCGCGGTGGAAGACAAGCGGTCCTCGATTTCCTGTCGAAGACCAAGGAGGAGCTGGCTGCTGTGGATCAATACGCCAGGTACGAGGTGTACGGAGGGCTCTGATGGCATACCTGCTGGTCGCAAGCCCGATGTGTTCTGGTTCCCGGAGATGAGGGACTGGGTGTGCGGCGAACGTGCCCATCAGGTGCTGACGCGGTGCGCCGGTGCCGATCTGCACACCATCGCCGACGGACGGGTGGACGGGAATGCGGTCTTCCTCGTCCAGGTGCCCACCGTCCTCGACGTCGTCGACAGGGAGGCTTCGCTCATCGATGTCTACCCGACGTACGAAGCCCTGCGGTTTCCGGCGTTTCGGCGCAGTGCGGCGGATGCCGTGGCGTCACGGATCTTCCGCGTGCCGGGCGATGTCACCGCGATCTTCGCCGGTGATGCCGTAAAGGTCGCGCTCGAGGAAGCCGGCCTTCAGAATTTTCAGGTTCGTGGAGGTCGACTGGGCGGAGTCCTGAGGGGCCCCGTTCTCTTACCGAACGTACGTGCCGCCCAGTTGCCGGGCGATCAGCATCCGCTGCACCACGCTCGCCCCCTTCCTGCCGGAGGCAGCGGGACGGCGCCTCCTATGCCCCAGGACAGCTGCAGACACCCACGCCCCAAGTGGGCCCTGAGAATGCTCCTGATCGACAGAGAGGAGGCCGACAGTGGAGACACCCGGCGCCGACCTGTATCCCGACATCCACGACAGGGGAGGTCTTGTCCCGGCACTTCAGACGAAGGCCGCGAGCAAGGGCGTGGACCTGGGGGTGGTCAAAAGCCCCTACGCATCGGGGCCCGGCTGGTTCGGCACGGCGCAGATGGAGTCGAGCCGCGGGCGGATCACCGTCGAGCTGGACGGCCGCAGCAGGGCCTTCCATCTGGGGATCCAGGGGCAAGGGTTCTCCTGGGCCAGTGGGATCACCGAGGATTTCGACGTCCTGGTGGACGCGCTGGCCGCCTGGCGCGGGGGAATGAGGGTGGATGATTTCGTCGCCGCCTTTCCCTTCGTCACCCCTGGACGACAGGCCAAGGTGCACGAGTCGGACGATCCGGCATCGGCTCAGTGGGAGTGGCTGCTGACCGCGGAGGTCTACGCCGAGGAACGCCCACTGGTCGCCGCGCTGCACGCGGACGGCCGTTTCCGCTCCCTGTTCCCCGCGCTCAGCCACGGCACCCTCCGGCTCAACTGGGCCGGCGGGCGGCAGGGGGCGCGAGAGGTGCGGATCACACCTCTCGCCGGTGGGGGTTACCGGGTGGAGGACACCGAAGGTGACGTCCCGAGGATCGCGGCCTCACTGCCGGAGGCTGTCACGGCGGCCGCCGCGTCGCTGTCCGGCGGCTGACCCGGAATCCGGAGCAAAAGGGCAGCCGCAGTGAGCGAAAGGGGCCCGGTTCGACCGCCGAACCGGGCCCCGTGACCTTGAGTGGTGCGCGGGGACCGAAGCGCCGCTCAGCTCACCAGCCCCAGTTCCCGGGCGATCAGCATCCGCTGCACCTCGCTCGTGCCCTCCCCGATCTCCAGGATCTTGGAGTCCCGCCACATCCGGGCCACCGGGTACTCGTTCATGAAGCCGTAGCCGCCGTGGATCTGGGTGGCGTCCCGGGCGTTGTCCACGGCGATCGTGGAGGAGTACAGCTTCGCCAGGGCCGCCTCCTTCTTGAAGGGTTCGCCCGCCACCAGGCGGCTCGCCGCGTCGCGCCAGGCCAGCCGGGCCGTGTGGGCCTTCATCTCCATGTCCGCGATCTTGAACTGGATGGCCTGGTTGGCGCCGATCGGCCTGCCGAAGGCGTGGCGTTCCTTCGCGTACTTCACCGACTCGTCGACGCAGCCCTGCGCCAGGCCCGTCGCCAGCGCCGCGATGGCGATGCGGCCCTCGTCGAGGATGCGCAGGAACTGGGCGTAGCCCCGGCCCTCCTCGCCCAGCAGGTTGGCGGCCGGGACACGGACGTCCGCGAAGGACAGCTCGCGGGTGTCCGAGGCGTTCCAGCCGACCTTGGAGTAGGGGGCCGCGACCGTGAAGCCGGGCGTGCCCGACGGGACGATGATCGCCGATATCTCGGGCCGGCCGTCCGGTTTGCGGCCCGTCACCGCCGTGACCGTCACCAGGCCCGTGATGTCCGTGCCCGAGTTGGTGATGAAGCACTTGGTGCCGTTGATGACCCACTCGTTCGTCGCGGGGTCCAGCCGGGCCGTCGTACGGGTCGCGCCCGCGTCCGAGCCGCCGTCCGGTTCCGTCAGGCCGAAGGCGCCGAGGATCTCGCCGGAGCACAGGCGCGGCAGCCACTGCCGCTTCTGCTCCTCGGTGCCGAACAGGTGGATCGGCATCGCGCCCAGGGAGACCCCGGCCTCCAGGGTGATGGCGACCGAGGAGTCCACCCGGGCCAGTTCCTCCAGGGCCACGCCCAGGGCCAGGTAGTCGCCGCCCATGCCGCCGTACTCCTCCGGGAACGGCAGCCCGAACAGGCCCATGCGGCCCATCTCCCGGACGATCTCGTACGGGAACTCGTGCCGCTCGTAGAAGTCGCCGATCTTCGGCGCGACCACGTCGTGCGCGAACTGCTCCACCGTGCGGCGGAGTTCTTCCAGCTCAGGGGAGAGGCGGTGGTCCATCGTCGTTCACTGCTCCTTGGTGTCCTCGTGGGACAGGGCTCGGACGGTGCGGGACGGGCTGGGCCGGCCCAGCCGGTCGGCCATCCACACGCTCGTGGCGACGAGACGGCCGAGGTCGACACCGGTGTCGATGCCGAGGCCCCGCAGCATCCACACCAGGTCTTCGGTGGCGAGGTTTCCGGTCGCCGACTTCGCGTACGGGCAGCCGCCCAGGCCCCCGGCCGACGCGTCGACCGTCGTGACGCCGTACTGGAGGGCGGCCAGGGTGTTGGCGAGGGCCTGGCCGTAGGTGTCGTGGAAGTGCACGCCGAGCACGTCCGCGGCCACGCCCGCCTCGCCGAGCGCGGTCAGCAGGGCGGTGACATGGCCGGGGGTCGCCACCCCGATCGTGTCGCCGAGGCTCAGCTCGTCGCAGCCCATGTCCAGCAGCGCCCGGCAGACCCGGACCACCTGCGGGACGGGGACCGCGCCCTCCCACGGGTCGCCGAAGCACATCGACAGATAGCCGCGGACGTGGCCGCCCGCCTCCTTCGCCCGGGCCACCACCGGCTCGAACATCGCCAGCGCCTCGTCCACCGTGCGGTTGAGGTTGGCCTTGGCGAAGGACTCGGTGGCGCTGGCGAAGACCGCGACGCGCCGCACGCCCAGGGCCAGGGCGCGGTCCAGCCCGCGCTCGTTGGGGACCAGGACCGGCAGGTCGGCCGACAGGTCGCTGACGAGCGGGAACAGCCGCTCGGCGTCCGCCAGTTGGGGCACCCACTTGGGGTGCACGAAGCTCGTGGCCTCGATCGTCGTCAGGCCCGCGGCGGCCAGGCGGCGGATGAACTCCGCCTTGATCTCGGTCGGGACGATCGACGCCTCGTTCTGCAGGCCGTCGCGCGCGCCGACCTCGTGGATGCGCACCCGGGCCGGGAGGCCGGTCGCCGGTACGGTCATGGGCAGCCCGTCGACGGTCATCGCTCGGCCTCCTCGGCCGGGGTGATGACCGCCAGCACCTGGTCCATGGCGACCGTCGAGCCCGGCGCCACGTCCAGTTCGGTGACGGTGCCGGCGTGCGGGGCGCAGATGACGTGCTCCATCTTCATCGCCTCGACGACGAGCAGGCTCTGGCCCGCGGCCACCTCGTCGCTGACCGCGACCTTCACCACCGTGACCGTGCCGGGCATGGGGGCCGTGAGCGAGTCGGCGCCCGCGTGCGCGGCCCGGGTCAGGGACGCGGCGACCGGGTCGTGGTCGCGGACGTGCCAGGCGTCGCCGTCGCGGCCCAGCCAGTCCCCGGCCCGGTGGAAGGTGTGGCGGACACCGTCCAGGACGACCGATACCTCGTCGGCGGTGACGGTGTGCGTGCCGCGCGGGGTGTACTCCACCGGGTCCCCGCCTGCGGCCCGCAGGGGGAAGGCGACCGGCTTGGGCTCACCGCCCAGCCGCCAGCCGTCCGGCACCGAGAACGGATCCGTCCAGCCCTCGTTCCCGGGCTTCAGCGCGTCCAGCCGTACGGCCGCCGCCGCCTCGTACACCTCCTGAGGGACCTCGGTGGTGACCAGGCCGGCCACCTCGCGCTCCACCAGCCCGGTGTCCAGCTCCCCGGCGACCACCGCGGGGTGCGCGAGCAGCCGCCGCAGGAACCCGGCGTTGGTCTGCACGCCCAGCGTGACCGTCTCGGCCAGGGCCGCGCGGAGCCGGCGCAGCGCGGTGGCGCGGTCGGGGCCGTAGGCGATCACCTTCGACAGCATCGGGTCGTACAGGCTGCCGACCTCCGTGCCCTCGCTGAGGCCCGAGTCGGTGCGGACGCCGTCGCCCTCGGGCTCGCGCAGCTTCAGCACCGTGCCGCCGGAGGGGAGGAAGCCGCGGGCCGGGTCCTCGGCGCAGACGCGGGCCTCCACGGCGTGCCCGGTGAGGCGCACGTCCTCCTGCCGGAACGGCAGCGGCTCGCCCGCCGCCACCCGCAGCTGCCACTCCACCAGGTCCAGGCCGGTGATGAGTTCGGTCACCGGGTGCTCGACCTGGAGGCGGGTGTTCATCTCCATGAAGTAGTACGACGTCGGGTCCTCGCCGGAGACGATGAACTCGACCGTGCCCGCGCCCCGGTAGCCGCAGGACCGGGCCGCCTGGACCGCCGCCTCGCCCATCGCCGCCCGGGTCCGCTCGTCCAGCAGGACCGAGGGCGCCTCCTCGATGATCTTCTGGTGGCGGCGCTGCAGGGAGCACTCGCGCTCGCCGAGGTGGATCACGTTGCCGTGCGCGTCGGCCAGGACCTGGATCTCGATGTGCCGGGGGCGGTCGATCCACCGCTCCACCAGGAGGGTGTCGTCGCCGAAGGAGGCGCGGGCCTCGCGGCGGGCGGCGGCGATCTCGTCCTCCAGCACGGCCAGGTCCCGCACCAGGCGCATGCCCTTGCCGCCGCCGCCCGCGCTCGGCTTCAGCAGCACGGGCGCGCCCAGCTTGCGGGCCGCCTCCTCAAGGTCCGGGTCGCGTCCGCCGGGGACCACGGGCACCCCGGCCGCCTGCACCGTCTCCTTGGCGCGGATCTTGTCGCCCATCAGGGCGATGGCGTCCGCCGGGGGACCGATGAAGACCAGCCCCGCCTCGGCGCAGGCGCGGGCGAAGCCGGCGTTCTCGGCGAGGAAGCCGTAGCCGGGGTGGACGGCCTGGGCGCCGGTGCGGGCGGCGGCCTGCAGCAGCCGTTCCACCGACAGGTAGCTCTCGGCCGCGGGCGGCGGGCCGATCCGTACGGCGGTGTCGGCCTCCCGGACGTGCCGGGCGTCGGCGTCCGCGTCGGAGAAGACGGCCACCGAGCGCACCCCCAGCGAGCGCAGGGTGCGGATGACGCGTACGGCGATCTCGCCCCGGTTGGCCACGAGCACTGTGTCGAACATGGGTTCCGTCCCCCTTACATCCGGAAGACGCCGAACTGGGGGTCACCCAGGGGCGCGTTGGCACAGGCGGTCAGGGCGAGTCCCAGCACCTGCCGGGTCTCCAGCGGGTCGATCACGCCGTCGTCCCAGAGGCGGGCGGTGGCGTAGTAGGCGTTGCCCTGACGCTCGTACTGGGCGCGGACCGGCGCCTTGAAGGCCTCTTCCTCCTCGGCGGGCCAGGACTCCCCGCGCGCCTCCAACTGGTCGCGCTTGACCGTGGCGAGGACGGAGGCGGCCTGCTCGCCGCCCATGACGGAGATCTTGGCGTTCGGCCACATCCACAGGAAGCGGGGGGAGTAGGCCCGGCCGCACATGGAGTAGTTGCCGGCGCCGTACGAGCCGCCGACCACGACCGTCAGCTTCGGCACGCGCGTGCACGCCACGGCCGTGACCATCTTGGCGCCGTGCTTGGCGATGCCGCCCGCCTCGTAGTCGCGGCCGACCATGAAGCCGGAGATGTTCTGCAGGAAGACCAGCGGGATGCCGCGCTGGTCGCACAGCTCGATGAAGTGGGCGCCCTTCTGGGCGGACTCGGAGAACAGGATGCCGTTGTTGGCGACGATGCCGACCGGGTGGCCGTGGATCCGGGCGAAGCCGGTGACCAGGGTCTGGCCGAACTCGGCCTTGAACTCGGCGAAGCGCGAGCCGTCGACCACGCGGGCGATGATCTCGCGGACGTCGTAGGGGGTGCGGGGGTCCACGGGCACGGCGCCGTACAGCCCGGACGGGTCCACCTTCGGTTCCACCGTCTGGGTGACCTCCCAGGGCAGCGGGCCGCGCGCGGGGAGCGTCGAGACGATGGTGCGGACGATGCGCAGGGCGTGGGCGTCGTCCTCGGCGAGGTGGTCGGTGACGCCGGAGACGCGGGAGTGCACCTCGCCGCCGCCCAGCTCCTCCGCGGTGACGACCTCGCCGGTGGCGGCCTTCACCAGCGGCGGGCCGCCGAGGAAGATCGTGCCCTGGTTGCGCACGATCACGGCCTCGTCGCTCATCGCCGGGACGTACGCCCCGCCGGCCGTGCACGAGCCGAGCACGGCGGCGATCTGCGGGATGCCCGCGCCCGACATGCGGGCCTGGTTGTAGAAGATCCGGCCGAAGTGGTCGCGGTCGGGGAACACCTCGTCCTGCATCGGCAGGAAGGCGCCGCCGGAGTCCACGAGGTAGACGCAGGGCAGGCGGTTGTCGAGCGCGACCTCCTGGGCGCGCAGGTGCTTCTTCACCGTCATCGGGTAGTACGTGCCGCCCTTGACGGTGGCGTCGTTGGCGACGATCACGCACTCGCGGCCGCTGACCCGGCCGATCCCCGCGATGACACCGGCGGCCGGGGCCTGCCCGTCGTACATCCCGTCGGCGGCCAGCGGGGCCAGCTCCAGGAAGGGCGAGCCCGGGTCGAGGAGGGTGTCCACGCGGTCCCGCGGCAGCAGCTTGCCGCGCGCGGTGTGCCGCGCCCGCGCCTTCTCACCGCCCCCGAGCCGGGCCGCGGCCAGCTTGGCGCGCAGCTCCTCCACCAGGGCGCGGTGCGCCTCCTCGTTGGCCCGAAAGGCCTCCGACGCGGGGTCGGCCGCGCTGTGAAGCTCCGGTGCCTCGTGCATCCTGCGGTCCCCTCACCTTGTTAATGAGCGTTAACGCATTTCCTCCAGGTTAACGACCGCTAACCTCGCTGTCTAGAATTGTTTTCATGGCCACCAGAACCGACGCCCCCACCCGCCGCGAGCAGATCCTCAAGGAGGCCGCCCGGCTGTTCGCCGAACGCGGCTTCCACGGCGTCGGCGTCGACGAGATAGGCGCCGCGGTCGGCATCAGCGGGCCCGGGCTGTACCGGCACTTCGCGGGCAAGGACGCGATGCTCGCGGAGCTGCTGGTGGGGATCAGCGAGCGGTTGCTGACCGGTGCGCGGCGGCGTCTGGCGGAGGCCGACGGGGTGGCTCCGGAGACGGTCCTCGACTCGCTCATCGAGGGGCACATCGACTTCGCGCTCGACGACCGTCCCCTCATCACCCTGCACGACCGCGAGCTGGACCGCCTCCGGGACGCCGACCGCAAGCGGGTCCGCCAGCTGCAGCGGCAGTACGTCGAGCTGTGGGTGGGGCTGGTCCGCGAGATCTACCCCGGCCTGGCCGAGCCCGCCGCCCGCTCCGCGGTCCACTCGGTCTTCGGCCTGCTCAACTCCACCCCCCACCTCGGCCGCCCGGGCTCCCTGCCGGGCCGCACGGCGACGGCGGAACTGCTGCACAGGATGGCCCGGGGGGCGTTCGCGGCGGCGGCCGGGGAGGGGTAGGCCTCAGTACCCTCGGCTCGTGGAGTACGCGAGGATGCGGGCGATCGCCGAGGAGCTCTGGGCCCACGCGGAGCGGCTGGAGGGGGCGTGGCGCGTCGAGATCGGCCCGTCGGGTCCGGTCCTGGCCATGGCGTGGCCTTCGAAGCGCCATGCGGGCACCGTGCGCCGTATCCGCGATCAGCTGAACCGGCAGCTCCCCGCCACGCATCCCGGCCACATCTGTGCGAACGGCCCCGTGATCGAGCATGCCGTGAGGGGCCGCATGCGGCGTCCTGACGCGGTCGTCATCCCTGAGAGCGTGCTCGACGAAGGGGGTCTGGCGGTCGACGCACTCCGGGTGCTCGCGGTCGTCGAGGTCGTCCGGCCGCCCGGCCTGGGCGGTGACCGCGCGGAGAGACTCGGCGACTGCTCCGCCATGGGCGTCCCCCACTGCTTGGTCGTCGACCCCCGCACCGGCACCATCGAGGTGTACTCGGACCCCTGCAGGGCCGGCTACGCCCGCAAGGACGCCTACATCTACGGCGACTCAGTCCGCTTCGGCCCCTGGACGATCGCCACCTCCGAGTTCCGCCGCTACGGCAAGCCCGGTGAGTGACGAGCGTTACGCCACCACCACTCTGGACGCCCGTAGCTACCCGCCGGTACCTTGATCTGAGCAAGCGCTTAGACATGCCTAGGTTCGTGGAGGTGGCGGGAGTGCGCCGTACGGTGTTCAACGAGGATCACGAGGCGTTCCGGGAGACCCTGCGCGCCTTCATCGAGGCCGAGGTCGTGCCGGTGTACGACGAGTGGTTCCAGGCCGGCCAGGCGCCGCGCGACTTCTACTACAAGCTCGGCGAGCTGGGCATCTTCGGCATCAACGTGCCCGAGGAGTTCGGCGGCGCGGGTCTGGACACCCACAAGTTCGAGGCCGTGCTGTACGAGGAGACCGCCCGGGCGGGCGTCCAGTTCGGCGGCTCCGGCGTGCACGTGCTGCTCGCCCTGCCCTACATCAAGATGCTCGCCACCGACGAGCAGAAGAAGCGCTACCTGCCGAAGTTCGTCACCGGCGAGGAGATGTGGGCGCTGGCGATGACCGAGCCGGGCACCGGCTCCGACCTCGCGGGCATGAAGACCACCGCCAAGCTCTCCGAGGACGGCACCCACTACGTCCTCAACGGCGCCAAGACCTTCATCACCGGCGGCGTGCACGCCGACCGCGTGATCGTCTGCGCCCGTACGGCCGCGCCCACCGCCGAGGACCGCCGCTTCGGCATCTCCCTGTTCGCCGTGGACACCAAGTCCGAGGGCTACTCCATCGGCCGCAAGCTCGACAAGCTGGGCCTGCGCACCTCCGACACCGCCGAGCTGGCGTTCGTCGACGTCAAGGTCCCGGTCGAGGACCTGCTCGGCGAGGAGAACAAGGGCTTCTACTACCTCGGCCACAACCTGGCCTCCGAGCGCTGGGGCATCGCCTTCGGCGCCTACGCGCAGGCCAAGGCCGCCGTCCGGTTCGCCAAGCAGTACGTGCAGGAGCGCACCGTCTTCGGCAAGCCGGTGGCCCACTTCCAGAACACCAAGTTCGAACTGGCCGCCTGCCAGGCCGAGGTGGACGCCGCCGAGGCCGTCGCCGACCGCGCCCTGGAGGCCCTGGACGCCGGTGAGCTCACGCCCGCCGAGGCCGCCAGTGCCAAGCTGTTCTGCACCGAGGTCGCGCACCGCGTCATCGACCGCTGCCTGCAGCTGCACGGCGGCTACGGCTACATGAACGAGTACCCGATCGCCCGCCTGTACGCCGACAACCGCGTCAACCGCATCTACGGCGGCACCAGCGAGATCATGAAGACGATCATCGCGAAGGACATGGGCCTGTAAGGCCCGCGAAACGCCTGCCGTATACAACTGACCTCATGAGTCAGGCACTTCAGGACCTCCTCGATCTGCTCGACCTCGAGCAGATCGAGGAGGACATCTTCCGCGGCCGGTCCCGCTCCGCCGTCATCCCCCGCGTCTTCGGCGGGCAGGTCGCGGCCCAGGCGCTGGTCGCCGCGGGGCGGACCGTCCCCGCCGACCGGCCGCCCCACTCCCTCCACGCGTACTTCCTGCGCCCCGGCGACCCCGGCGCGCCCATCGTCTACACCGTGGACCGCATCCGCGACGGCCGCTCGTTCACCACCCGCCGGGTGGTCGCGGTGCAGCACGGCAAGCCGATCTTCCACCTCTCGGCGTCCTTCCAGGCGCACGAGGAGGGCCTGGACCACCAGGCGCCCATGCCGCCGTCCGCCGACCCGGCCACCCTGCCCACCTCCGAGGAACGGCTGCGCGGCTACGCCCACCTCGACCCGGAGGTCGTCGAGCGGTTCCTCCAGGCCCGGGCCGCGGTGGACCTGCGGTACGTCGACGAGCCGCCCTTCGGCCGCTACGGCGAGCCGCGCGAGCCGCACTCCCAGGTGTGGTTCCGCACCAACGGCAAACTGGCCGACGACCCTTTGCTGCACGTCGTCCTGGCCACCTACGTCTCCGACATGACCCTGCTGGACTCGGTGCTGCTCGCGCACGGGCGCGGCGGCTGGGCGGTGGGGGACGTCGTCGGGGCGTCCCTGGACCACGCGATGTGGTTCCACCGGCCGTTCCGCGCCGACGAGTGGCTGCTGTACGACCAGGAGTCGCCGTCGGCGTACGGCGGCCGGGGCCTGGGGCAGGCGCGGATCTACACCCAGGACGGCCGCCTGGCCATCTCGGTGATCCAGGAGGGCGTGGTCCGCGTACCGCGCGGCTGACCCTCAGATCAGCCCGGCCTCCGACAGCAGGTACGCCGTCATCGGGTCGTAGTAGCGCGGGCTGACCACATGGTCGTCGAGCGGGACGGTGACCTGGACGGTGCCCTCCGCCTCGGCCAGGAACAGGGCCGGGTCGTTGCTGTCCGCGTAGCCGGCGGAGTCGACGCCGTGCTGTCCGGCGTACCCGGCCCAGCCGTGGTCGGCGACCACCAGGTCGGGCAGCGGGCGGCCCTGGCGCTCCAGGGTGGTCAGGATCGCCTTCATCGGCTCGCCGGAGTGGGTGTGCCACAGCGTGGCGCCGTGCTCCAGCACCGCGACGTCCGCGAACTGCATGACGTAGCCCTCGTCCGTCTGCAGGCCGTCCGGGATCACCACGATCTCGCAGCCCGCCGCGCGCAGCGCCGCCGCGGTCGCCCGGTGCACGTCGAGCAGCCCGCCGGGGTGACCGGTGGCGAACAGCACCCGCTGCCCGCCGTCGGCCGCCTTGCGCAGCCGGGCCGCCAGCCGCTCCAGGGCGGCGACGGTCAGCTCCGGGTCGATGGTGTCCTGTCCGTACCGGTACTCGGGGTCGTCGTTGACGCCGGCCCGCTCCGCCATCACCGCGAGCACGTCCTGCTCGTCGCTCCAGCGGTCGCCGAGTTCCAGGCCGAGCCAGTAGTGCCGGTTGCCGTTCGCCAGCTGGCGATAGTGGGAGAGGTTGTTCTCGCGGGGGGTGGCGACATCGCCCGCGATGCGCGTCCTGACGAGGTGCTCGACGAGTTCGGCGCGGCTGGGTGTCCCGGGTATCGGCATGCCCCCATTGTGAGGGAGCCGTCCGGGGGCCGTCCCCGGCGTATCGCCCGCTGGGACGTGCGTCACGTACTCAAAGGCCCTGCGTACGCGTACTCAGATCCGCCGCAGCGCGAACCACAGCTCCATCCGTACGTCCGGATCGTCCAGGTCCGCCTCCAGCAGCGCGGCGCAGCGGGCGATGCGCTGCCGCACGGTGTTGCGGTGCACGGACAGGGCGACGGCCGTACGGTCCCAACTGCCGTGCAGTGACAGCCAGGTGCGCAGCGTCTCGGTGAGGGCCGGCTGCCCGGCGACGGGAGCGAGGAGGGTACGGGCGTGGGCCGCCGCGTCCTCGGGCGGGACCAGGTCGGCCAGCGCCGGGCGGTCGCCGTGCCGGACCAGCGCGGTGCGGGTGGCGCGGGCCCGGGCCAGGGCGCGGGCCGCCTGGGTGTCGGCGGCGGGCCAGTCGGCCGGGGCGACGGCGGCGCTGACGCCCAGGGTCCAGCCGGGGGGCGCGGCCGGTTCCCGGTCGGCGGGCACCAGGACCCGTACGACGTCGCCGGCCAGGTCGACCAGCGGGGAGCCGAGGGCGGCGCCGAGCGCGGAGGCGGCCACGGTGCCGGGGGCGGGCCCGTCCGGCCAGGCGTGCACGACGTGCCAGCGCTGAGCGCCGAGCAGCGGTGCCACCTCCTTCGGCGGGGCGCCGAGCAGCAGCCGGACCAGCGCCGAGGAGCGGGCCGCGCCCGTGCCGCTGTGCTGTTCACCGGTGAGCAGGGAGAGCAGGACGGCGGCGACGGAGGCGATGGCGTGGTCGCCGGGGTCCCTGCGGGGGGTGGCGACGCCGAGCACGAAGCCCTGGCCGGTGCCGAGGGCGTAGGCGGCCAGGTGGGTCCCGGCGGCGGTGTCGGTGGCGGTGGCGGACGTCCGGCCGCCCACCACCCCGGCCAGCTCCGCCAGCGCCCGGGCCGCCTGTCGCGGCTGCTCCCGCCCGGCCGCCGCGAGCCGGCCGCCCTCGGGGCCGTAGAGGACCGCCAGGCCGCCCACCCGCCGGGCCAGCTGCCGCAGCACCGACGGCACCGGGTCGGGGCGGGACGCGGCGGCGGCCAGGGACTGCTGGGCCTCGGTCACCCGGCGCAGCTCCGCCGTACGGGCCCGGGCCATCAGCTGCCACACCGCCCGGGCCACGGCCGAGAACGTGGTGTGCGGCGGCACCTCCAGGAGCGGGAGGGCGTGCGCCTCACAGGCCGCGACCAGGGCAGGCGGCACCGTGTCGTGCACGGGCGCCAGGCCGAAGCCGAGGGCCGCCCCGCCGGCCGCGACGATCCGCGACACGTACGCGTCCGGCTCCACCGCCTGTGGCAGGTGCGCGCCGGCCGTCAGCAGCAGCTCCCCGCCCAGTAGGTACGGGTACGGGTCCGCCATCTCGGAGGCGTGCGCCCCGTGCAGCACGACGCCGGGGCCGGACGGGCCCGCGATCTGCCGCAGCGCGAGGTCGTCGCGGGCCAGCAGGGCTGTCAGGGGTACGGGTGGGGTGGGGGGAACAGAGGGATCGGCAGGGTCCGGCATGATGGACGTTTCCTCTATCGAGATCGCCTCGGATGGATGAAACGTACACTTCGCAGCCGCCTTCCGGCCACCTAGGGTCGGTGTCCGCCGCGCCGTCGGCGAGCATGAAGCGTGAGAAGGAAGGCATTGGAGACATGAGCAGCAGCGAGACGCCCCGCGGCCCCGTCGACTCCTCCCGTATCCCCCGGTACGCGGGCCCCGCGACCTTCGCCCGGCTGCCCCGCCTCGACGAGGTCGGCCGCGCCGACGTGGCCGTGGTGGGCGTGCCGTTCGACTCCGGCGTCTCCTACCGCCCGGGCGCCCGCTTCGGCGGCAACGCGATCCGTGAGGCGTCCCGGCTGCTGCGCCCGTACAACCCGGCGCAGGACGCCTCCCCGTTCGCCCTGGCCCAGGTGGCGGACGGCGGGGACATCGCCGTGAACCCGTTCAACATCAACGAGGCCGTGGAGACCATCGAGGCGGCGGCGGACGAGCTGCTCGGCACCGGCGCCCGCCTGATGACGCTGGGCGGCGACCACACCATCGCCCTGCCGCTGCTGCGGTCCGTCGCCAGGAAGCACGGCCCGGTCGCCCTGCTGCACTTCGACGCGCACCTCGACACCTGGGACACCTACTTCGGCGCCGAGTACACCCACGGCACCCCGTTCCGCCGGGCGGTGGAGGAGGGCATCCTCGACACCTCCGCCCTGTCCCACGTCGGCACCCGCGGCCCGCTGTACGGCAAGCAGGACCTGACCGACGACGAGAAGATGGGCTTCGGCATCGTCACGTCCGCCGACATCTACCGGCGCGGCGCGGACGAGGTCGCCGACCAGCTGCGCCAGCGCATCGGCGACCGCCCGCTGTACATCTCCATCGACATCGACTGCCTCGACCCGGCCCACGCGCCCGGCACCGGCACGCCCGAGGCGGGCGGCATGACCTCCCGCGAGCTGCTGGAGATCCTGCGCGGCCTGGCCTCCTGCAACCTGGTCTCGGCGGACGTCGTCGAGGTGGCGCCCGCGTACGATCACGCGGAGATCACGTCGGTGGCCGCGTCCCACACGGCGTACGAACTGACGACGATCATGACCCGCCAGATTGCCGAGGCCCGAGCGAAGTGACCCACGACCACGACCTGGTGCTCCGTCCGACCGAGGCCCAGACGGAGGCGGCGCTGAACCCTCCCCGCGGCCGCACGGGCGGGGACCTGGTCGTGGAGACCCTGGCCGGGCTCGGCGCGACCACCGTCTTCGGCCTGCCCGGCCAGCACGCGCTCGGCGTGTTCGACGCCCTGCGCCGCTCGGACCTGCGGTACGTCGGCCTGCGGACGGAGCACAACGCCGGGTTCGCGGCGGACGCCTACGGCCGGATCACCGGCGAGGCCGCGCCGCTGCTGCTGTCGACGGGCCCGGGCGCGCTGATGTCACTGCCGGCGCTGCAGGAGGCGGCGGCGGCCTCCGCCCCCGTCCTGGCGATCAGCAGCCAGATCCCCTCCGCCGGCCTGGGCGGCGGGCGGCACGGCTACCTCCACGAACTGCCCGACCAGGCGGCCTCGTTCCGGGGCGTGGTCAAGTCCGTCCACACCGTGCGCACCGCCTCCCAGATCCCCTCCGCGATCGCGGCGGCCTGGACGTCGGCCCTGACGGCCCCGCACGGCCCGGTGTGGGTGGAGATCCCGCAGGACGTGCTGCTGGCCGAGACGGTGATCCCCGTGGTCACCGGGCTGGACGCGACCCCCGACGAGCTGCCGCCACGCCCCGAACTGACCGCTGTGGCGGCCGACCTGCTGTCGAAGGCGTCGCGTCCGGCGATCATCGCGGGCGGGGGAGTGGTCCGGTCGGACGCCGCGAGGAAGCTGCGGCAGCTGGCGGAGCGGCTCCAGGCGCCCGTGGTCACCACCTTCGGCGGCAAGGGCGCCTTCCCCTGGACCCACCCTCTGTCGCTGCAGTCCTGGCTGGAGGACCGCCACACCACGGACTTCCTGGAGGACGCCGACGTCCTGCTGGTGGTCGGCTCCGGCCTCGGCGAACTCTCCTCCAACTACCACACGTTCCGGCCCCGCGGCCGGGTGATCCAGATCGAGGCCGACCTCGGCAAGCTGGAGTCCAACCACCCGGCGCTCGGCATCCACGCCGATGCCCGTCTCGCCCTGCAGGCCCTGCTGGAGACGGTGCCGCCACGAAAGGACCCGGCGGCCGCCGACCGGGTACGGGCCGTGCTGTCCCGGGTGCGTGAGCGCATCGCCGCGCAGGAGCTGACGCTGGAGCAGGAGGTGCTCGCCTCGGTCCGCCGCGCCCTGCCCGCCGGCGCCCCGTCCTTCTGGGACATGACGATCCTGTCCTACTGGGCCTGGTCGGCATTCGACGCCCAGGCACCCAACCTCATGCACTCCGCCCAGGGCGCGGGCGGCCTCGGCTACGCCTACCCGGCGGCCCTGGGCGCGGCGGTCGCCGACCCGACCCGCCCGGTGCTGGCGGTCTCGGGCGACGGAGGAGCCCTGTACTCCGTCGCCGAGCTGGCGACGGCGAGCCAGCACGACCTCGACGTCACCTGGCTGATCGTGGACGACGGCGGCTACGGCATCCTGCGGGAGTACATGACGGACGCCTACGGCGAGGCCACGGGAGTGGACCTGACCGGCCCGGACTTCGTGGCCCTGGCGGAGTCCTTCGGCGTTCCGGCGGTCCGTACGACCCCGCAGACCCTGGAGCGTGACCTGGCACAGGCGCTGGCCTCGCCCGGGCCGTCGGTGGTGGTGCTTCCGGCCCGGCTGCGGATGTTCGCGCCGACCCATCGGGAGTCGGCGCCTCGGGCGTAGGGCCCTGGGCGTTAGTACGACTTCAGTGGGGCCGGGGAAGAGCAGGAGACGGCCCTCCTCCCGCAGGTGCTGCTCGACGTCGCGGACGGCACGCCGCAGGTGACGCTGCAGCATGCCATCACCTGGCAGCACCCGGTGCGGGACCAGGAACCGACGAGTACCGCCGCGCCGTGGTCGGACTCGCCCTGCGTGCGTGACCCGACGCCGGGTCAGCCCCTCAGCCAGGCAGGCCGTCGGCCTTCACGGCCGAGATGAAGGACGACCAGCCCGGGGGAGAGAAAAGCAGGGCGGGGCCCTGGGGGTTCTTCGAGTCGCGGACGGGGACGCCGCAGGGGTGGTGGTCGAGCACTTCGAGGCAGCTGCCGGCGTCGGAGTTGCTGTAGGACGACTTGCGCCAGCCGCGCAGCGCGGCAGCGTCCGGGATCGTTCGCTCAGTCATGGTGCCCGTAGTCTCTCGCGGTGACCCTGAGCAGGGCCAGGGACTCCTCCAGCGGCAGCGCGTCGCTCAGGGCGAGAGCGTAGCGACCCTCCAACTCGCGGACGACGGACGGGGAGTCGTGCAGTTTCCCCATCCGGTCGCCTTCGCTGTACGCCAGCGGCGGCTGGTCCTCGAAGTCCATCAACGTGAGCATGTTCTGCATGAGCGGGTGATGGCCCACGGCGAACGGCAGCACATGGACCCGAATCCGACCGGTCTCCGCGAGCCGCACCACGTGCATGAGCTGCTCCGCCATGACGTCCGCCCCACCGATGGGGCGCCGCAGCACCGTCTCGTCCAGCAGCGCCCACACCACCGGCGTCACCGGATCGTCCAGGATCTTCGCGCGCTCAAGGCGTGTGACAACGCGCCTGTCACATTCCTCGTCACTCACAGGGGGGAACGCCGCCCCCAGAACCGCACGCGCGTACCTTTTCGTCTGGAGGATGCCCGGGACGTAAGCCAGGGCGAACTCGCGGATCACCACCACCTGTTGTTCGAGTACGCGCACCCTCTCGAAGTACTCGGCGATCGAGGTGTCGTCGTCCTGCGGCAGGAAGCTGCTGAGTACGTTTCCCGTGTTCAGGGCCCTGTCCAGCCGTCGTGCGTCCTCCTTCGAGGGCACGCGGCGGCCCGCCTCGATGTGGGCGATGTGCGAACGCGTCATCACGGCCATGTCCGCCAGCTGCTGCTGCGTGAGGCCTGCCGCCTCGCGCTGTTCCTTCAGCCAGTCGCCGTAGATGCTGCCCACAGAGCCCCACTCCTTTGTGACAAATGACTGGTCACATCCGACCCCCTGGCGAGCCTAGCCCGCGTCGTCTCACTCTGTGAGTGCTTCGCTACGGAAAGCGAAGCGCCATGACCCATCACGCCCAGGAGCTGACGACATGACGCAGAACAGCACCCCGCGCCCCCAGGCCCCGGCCGCCCATCGTGTCCGTGTGTACCGCCCCCGCACGGTGCGGCAGGCCCCGATCCCGGGGATCGGCATCGGCTCGCTCGGGACCGTGCACACCGTGTCCGCCGGGGGTGCGAGGTGACGGTACGGCTGCTGCCCTGGGAGGGCCCGGACGGCAAGCGGTGCTACCTCGTGTCGGACGGGACCGGGTTGGTCTCGCGGATGGCCGACACCGTCGAGAGGGTGCAGCTCGGCATGGCCGACGAGCTCCTCGGCCACGCGGCCGACCTGCTGGCCGACCGGCGGGCGACGCCCGAGCAGCTCCGGTTCCTGCTGGGGCGGATGCGCGAGTCGCTGACCGAGGTGTGCCGGATCGCCGAGAGCCGGGGCGAGCGCCTGGCCGGCCCCCGGCGCGAGTAGGTGCCGGGCCCGTGCCCGCCCCTACCAGATGGCCTCCACCCACTCCGGATGGTCGATGAACGGGTTCCGGTTGTGCTGGTAGGTGTCGTAGATGACCTGGTTGCGGCGCTCCTCGAAGGCGTCCGGCGGGTCCTGTTCGTTCCACTGCTTCAGGACGGACAGGCGGCCCAGGCAGGGCGTGCTGCCGTTGCCGACACGGTCGTTGGGCTCCAGGTCGGCCCAGGCGTCGTCGCCCTCGTAGCGGACGGCCATGTACAGGATCATGCGGGCCACGTCGCCCTTGACGGCGTCGCGTGGCTCGAAGGAGTCGGAGTCGGTGAGGCTGCCACCGGAGTTGGTGAAGCTGCTGCCGCCCTCGTCGAAGTCCTTGTTCCCGCGGATGGAGTTGACCGTCACGTCCTCGGGGCGGATGTGGTGCAGGTCGGTGCCCGGGCCGGTGGAGGTGGTCAGGTCGCCGTGGGAGATCGCCCAGACGTGCTCGCGGTTCCAGTCGCCGACGTCACCGCCGTTGAGGCTCTTGCTGCGGGACTTGCCCGAGTACAGCAGGATCACGTTGCCGCTGTTGCCCGGGTCCTGGTCGGTGACCTTGAGGGCCTCCCAGAGCGCCGAATAGGACAGCTTGCTCTGGCTGCTGATGATCGTGTGGAGGGACGACTTCAGGCTCGCGCCGGTCTTGCCGAGCGCGTTCCGGTAGTACGTCGAGTCGTACGCGGTGGTCGTCGCCGCGGCCGGGGTCGCGGTCAGTGCCGGGGCGGCGAGGCCGGCCAGCAGGGCGGCGGTGGCCAGGGCCAGCGGCTTGAGGCGTCGTATCCGTGTCGCCGTCATGTGGGGGTCCCCTCTACGCGGGTTGAACGAAGGCGGCACAGGGAGAGTGGCATGGACATGCAGTGCTGTCGATGGCTGGGACGTGTCGATCGGGTGACGAGGTGTCAGCGGCGTCCGCCAAAATGATCTGCGCCGAGGAGTTCCAGAACAGGGGGAGTGGAGCACGGTGCGCAGCTCGGATGCCGGAGGCCGGGGACAGGGTCCGCGCGACGAGGGGGCCACGGCCGGCCGGCGCGTGCTCGCCGCTGCCGCGCTGGGAAGCGCCCCGATGGAGGTGCTCGACTTCCTCCTGCCGCTGTGGGCGGGATCCGTCCTGAAGGCCACGGCCTCCGGGGTCGGCACCCTGATCGCCGTCGAGGCGATGCTGTCCCTGCTGGTGCGGCCCCTGGCGGGCGAGCTCGCCGACCGCTGCGATCCGCGCCGGGTGGCCGCCGCGGGAGCGGCCCTGTACGCCCTGTCCTTCGCCGGGTACGCGGTCGCCGGCCGGCTGTGGCCCGCGTACGGGGCGGCGGCGCTGGGCGGGGCCGGGGGTGCGCTGTTCTGGGTCGCCCTGGACGCCTGGACGGGCCGGCGGGCGGCGGGCAACGGCACCGCCGCCTACGGCAAGCTGCTCTCCGCCTCCGGCCGGGGCGCCTTCGCCGGCTACCTGCTGGCCTTCACCACGCTGGAGCGGGCCGGGTACCGGCCCCTGTTCTGGCTGGGCTGCGCCGCCTGCGCCGCGGCCGCCGCCCTGCTGGCCGCGCGTCCGGCGGGCGCCGCGGGGCCGGCGGACACCGGGTGGGCGCCGGACACCGGGTGGGCGCCGCCTGCCGCGGCGCCGGCCGGTGACGGCACCCTGCGCCGGCTGCTGCCGATGATGGCCGTCGCCGCGGTCACCGCGGGCGCGGAGGCCGGCCTGTGGATGCTGCTCCTGCTCCGGCTCCCGGCGCAGTACGGGCTGACACCCACCCAGACCGCCCTCGTCTTCGCCCCGGGTTTCGCGGTGTTCGTCCTGCTCCCGGAACACGCCCACCGGGTCACCGACCGCCTCGGCCGCAGCCGGACCATGAGCCTGTCGTTCGCGGCCTCGGCCCTGTTCGCGGGCGGGCTGGCGCTGGTGGCGGACCCGTTGGCGGTGGCGGTGCTCTGGACGTTGGCAGCGGCCTGCTTCGCCGCGCAGATCCCGGTGGAGCAGGCGACCGTGGCGGCCGCCGCCGCGGGGCGGCCGGGCCGGGCCATGGGCCGCTACGAGAGTGCCCGGCTGGTCGGCGTGCTGGTGGGGCCGCCGCTGCTCGGCACGGTCTTCGAGACGCGGGGGTGGGCCGCGGCCTGCCTGACAGCGGCGGCGGTCGCGGCCCTGGCCGCCGTGGCCGCGCCGTGGGCGATCCGCGTACTGCGGCTGCCGGAGCGGCCCGAGCCGGAGCCGGCGCCCCGTCCGGACGGCACACCTCGCAGGGCGACGCAGAAGGACAACGGCGTCCCAGAGGGCCGCGCCCGCAAGGAGCGGCGCGACTGGCTGTTCCACACCCTGGTCTTCGCGGCGGCGCAGCTGGGGCTGTGGGCGCTGGACGCCAACTGGCTGGTGTACCGGCTGCGGGACGAGCCGGTCCCGGACGAGAACCGCGGACTGCTGATGTGGGGCGGCCGGATCTGGCTGACCGTCTGGATCATCGACACCCTCTGGTCCTGGTCGTCCACCGTGTTCCCGCGGGCGAGGAAGACGTAACGGTTCGTACAACCATGGCCCAGGGCCTACAACCTTTTCGGTCCGTCCGGCAGTCAACTGGTGCATGACTCACAGGACTTCCCGCCGCACCAGACTCCTGACGGCCGGTATGGCCGTCGGCGCGCTCATACCCGCCCTCGCCGCGGGCACCGCCTCCGCGGCCCCGCCGGCCGTCAGCTGCACGTCCGCCAAGGCCGGCCTCGCCGACAAGCTGAAGCGGGACATCACCGGCGCGCTGTCCGGCCGCAAGGGCACCGTCGCCGTCGGCCTCTACGACCGTACGACCAAGACGACCTGCACCCTGCGGCCGTCCACCGCCTACGACTCCGCGAGCGTGGTCAAGGTCACCGTGCTGGCCACGCTGCTGTGGGACGCGAAGAAGCACAACCGGCTGCTCACCGACCGCGAGACCTCGCTCGCCAAGGCCATGATCACCAAGTCGGACAACAGCGCGACCTCCACCCTGTGGAAGCAGCTGGGCCTGACGAAGATCAAGGGCTTCCTCGCCGCCGCAGGCATGACCCAGACCAAGCCCGGCGCGAACAACTACTGGGGCCTGACCCAGATCACCGTCACCGACGAGCAGAAGCTGCTCAAGCTGATCACCGCCAAGAACACGGTGCTCAGCGACAACGCCCGCGCCTACATCCTCAAGCTGATGGGGCAGGTGATCTCCTCGCAGCGCTGGGGGACGCCGTACGGCGCGCCCGCCGGTGTCTCCGTGGCCGTCAAGAACGGCTGGCTCCAGCGCTCCACGTACGGCTGGCGCGTCCACAGCGTCGGCGCCTTCAAGGGCGGCGGACACGACTACGTGATCACCGTGCTCACGCACGGCAACAGCACCATGAACTACGGCATCGCCACCATCCAGGGCGTCGCCAAGGTGATCCACCGGGACCTCGCCGCCGCCGGGTGACGTTGCACCGCCCGGATGCCCGGATGCCCGGACGCCCGGACGCCCGGACGCCCGGACGCCACCGGCCCCTCCTGCGGTGACCCGCATGCGCCTGAGACCCGTACGCACCGCCCTCCCCGCCGCCGCCCTCCCCGCCGCCGCCCTCACCCCCGGCCCGGCGGCGGTCCCGCGACGACAGCCAGAACGCGGGGGAATTGTTGCGGAGGGATGAAATCCGCTTCGGTCCGCGTTGGTGC
This sequence comes from Streptomyces sp. NPDC052682, assembly GCF_040678435.1. Taxonomy (NCBI): domain Bacteria; kingdom Bacillati; phylum Actinomycetota; class Actinomycetes; order Kitasatosporales; family Streptomycetaceae; genus Streptomyces; species Streptomyces sp. NPDC052682. The sequence continues at coordinate 318,552 of NZ_JBFATS010000004.1, forward strand.
CTTCCGGTAAGGCAGGCCGACAGGAGGGCACGGCGTGGAAGCGCAACGGGGTGGTGGGGCCGGACAGGGGGAGTCCGGCTGGGCACGACGGCTGTGGGGGTACGCCTGGCGCTATCCCAAGGACGTCGTCCTGGCGCTCGGCTCCTCCCTCGCCGGCATGGCCGTCATGGCCCTGGTCCCGCTGATCACCAAGGTGATCATCGACGACGTGGTCACGGACCACCGCCGCGGCATGGTCCCCTGGGCGGCCACCCTGGTCGGCGCCGCGCTCGCCGTCTACGCCCTCACCTACGTCCGCCGCTACTACGGCGGCCGGCTCGCCCTCGACGTCCAGCACGACCTGCGCACGGCGATGTTCGCGACCATCACCCGGCTCGACGGGCGGCGCCAGGACGAGCTGTCCACCGGGCAGGTCGTCGGCCGGGCCACCAGCGACCTCCAGCTGATCCAGGGCCTGCTGTTCATGCTCCCGATGACCATCGGGAACGTCCTGCTCTTCCTGATCTCCCTGGTCGTGATGGCCTGGCTGTCACTGCCGCTGACGCTGGTGGCGCTCGCCGTGGCCCCCGCCCTCGCCTACATCGCCCGGCGCAGCCGCACCCGGCTGCACCCCGCCACCTGGTACGCCCAGGCCCAGGCCGCCGCCGTCGCGGGCGTGGTCGACGGGGCCGTCAGCGGGGTCCGGGTGGTGAAGGGCTTCGGGCAGGAGGAGCAGGAGACCGGCAAGCTCAGGGAGGTCAGCCGCAGGCTCTTCGCCGGCCGGCTGCGCACCATCCGGCTCAACTCGCTCTACACCCCGGCCCTCCAGGCCGTCCCCGCCCTCGGCCAGGTCGCGATGCTGGCGCTGGGCGGCTGGCTCGCCGTGCGCGGGCACATCACGCTCGGTACGTTCGTCGCCTTCTCCACCTATCTCGCCCAGCTGGTCGGCCCGGTCCGGATGCTGGCCATGGTGCTCACGGTCGGCCAGCAGGCCCGGGCCGGCACCGAGCGGGTGCTGGAGCTGATCGACACCGAGCCGACGCTGCAGGACGGGCACAAGGACCTGCCCGCCGACGCCCCCGCCACCGTCGAGTTCGACGACGTGTCCTTCGGCTACGACCCCGGCCGGCCCGTCCTGGACGGGCTCTCCTTCGAGATCCGCCCGGGCGAGACCCTCGCCGTCGTCGGCTCCTCCGGCTCCGGCAAGTCCACCGTCTCCCTGCTCCTGCCGCGCTTCTACGACGTCACCCGCGGTGCCGTCCTGGTCGGCGGCCACGACGTGCGCGAGCTGACCTTGGAGTCCCTGCGGGCCGCGATCGGGCTGGTCCCCGAGGACTCGTTCCTGTTCTCCGACACCGTCCGCAACAACATCGCCTACGGGCGTCCCGACGCCACCCAGGAGCAGATCGAGGCCGCCGCCCGCACCGCGCAGGCCGACCGGTTCATCCGGGAGCTGCCCGACGGCTACGACACCAAGGTCGGCGAGCACGGCCTGACCCTCTCCGGCGGTCAGCGCCAGCGCATCGCGCTGGCCCGGGCGATCCTCAGCGACCCCCGTCTGCTCGTGCTGGACGACGCCACCTCCGCCGTGGACGCCCGGGTCGAGCACGAGATCCACGAGGCGCTCAAGGAGGTCATGCGGGGCCGCACCACCCTGCTGATCGCCCACCGCCGCTCCACCCTCAACCTCGCCGACCGCATCGCAGTCCTCGACGGCGGCCGGCTCGCCGACGTCGGCACCCACGAGGAACTCCAGCAGCGCTGCGCCCTGTACCGGCGGCTGCTGACCGACCCGGACGAGCTCGGCGCGGTCTCCCCGGGCCACGCCCCGCCGACCGAGCCGCAGCAGGACACCTCCGTACGGGAGGAGCTGGACGCCGAGTTCGACGCCGAGCGCGGCATCACGCCCAAGCTGTGGACCGGCGACCGCGAGCCGAAGGACACCGCCCTCGGCGGCAGCCCCGCCACCCCCGACCTCCTCGCCCAGGTGGAGGCGCTGCCCCCGGCCACCGACACCCCGGACGTCGACGAGGGCCGGGCCGTCCAGCCGGAGGAGTCCTACGGCCTGCGCAGACTGCTGGCGGGCTTCGGACTGCCGCTGCTCGTCAGCCTCGTACTGGTCGCCCTCGACGCGGGCATGGGCCTGCTGCTGCCGGTGATGATCCGCAACGGCATCGACGACGGCGTCACGCGGATGTCCCTCGGCGCGGTCTGGGCGGCCTCGCTGCTCGCCCTGCTGACCGTGGTGGTGCAGTGGGCGGCGCAGACCGGCGAGATCCGTATGACCGGCCGGACCGGTGAACGGGTGCTGTACGCGCTCCGCCTGAAGATCTTCGCCCAGCTCCAGCGGCTCGGCCTCGACTACTACGAGCGGGAGCTGACCGGCCGGATCATGACCCGGATGACGACCGACGTCGACGCGCTGTCGACGTTCCTCCAGACGGGCCTGGTCACGGCCTTCGTCTCGGTCGTCACCTTCTTCGGCATCATGGTCGCCCTGCTGGTCATCGACGTCCAGCTCGCCCTCGTCGTCTTCGCGACCCTGCCCCCGCTGGTCATCGCCACGTACTTCTTCCGCCGGGCGAGCGTGAAGGCGTACGAACTGGCCCGCGAGCGGGTGTCCGTGGTCAACGCCGACCTGCAGGAATCGGTGGCCGGGCTGCGGATCGTGCAGGCCTTCCGGCGGGAGCGGGACGGCGGACGGCGGTTCGCCGAGCGCAGCGACAGCTACCGGCGTGCCCGCATCCGGGGCCAGTGGCTGATCTCGCTGTACTTCCCGTTCGTGCAGTTCCTGTCGTCCGTCGCCGCCGTGGCGGTGCTGGCGGTGGGCGGCGCCCGGGTCGACGACGGCACCCTGACGGTCGGCGCGCTGGTCGCCTACCTGCTCTACAGCGACCTGTTCTTCGCGCCCGTGCAGCAGCTCTCCCAGGTCTTCGACGGCTACCAGCAGGCGACGGTCTCGCTGGGCCGCATCCAGGAACTGCTCCAGGAGCCGACCTCGACGAAGGCCGCCGACGAACCCCGGGAAGTGCTCTCCCTGCGCGGCGAGATCGCCTTCGAGGACGTCCACTTCGCCTACGGCGCCGACGAAGAGGCCCTCGGCGGGATCGACCTGCGGATCCCCGCCGGGCAGACCGTCGCCTTCGTCGGCGAGACCGGCGCCGGCAAGTCGACCCTGGTGAAGCTGGTGGCCCGGTTCTACGACCCGACCCAGGGGCGGGTGACCGTCGACGGCACGGACCTGCGCGACCTCGACCTCACCTCCTACCGGCACCGCCTCGGGGTCGTGCCGCAGGAGGCGTACCTGTTCCAGGGCACCGTCCGCGACGCCATCGCCTACGGCCGCCCGGACGCCACCGACGCCGAGGTGGAGGCCGCGGCCCGGGCGGTCGGCGCCCACGAGATGATCGCCCGGCTGGAGGGCGGCTACCTCCACGAGGTCGCCGAGCGCGGCCGGAACCTCTCCGCCGGGCAGCGCCAGCTGATCGCGCTGGCCCGGGCCGAACTGGTCGACCCCGACATCCTCCTCCTGGACGAGGCGACGGCCGCCCTTGACCTGGCCACCGAGGCCCAGGTCAACCAGGCCACCGACCGCCTGGCGGGCCGTCGCACCACCCTGGTCGTCGCCCACCGCCTGACCACCGCCGCCCGCGCGGACCGGGTCGTCGTCATGGACCACGGCCGGGTCGCCGAGGACGGCACGCACGAGGAGCTGCTGGCGCGCGGCGGGCGGTACGCCGAGCTGTGGCGGACCTTCGTCGGCGAACCGGTCGGCGCCCGCCTCGGCTGACGGCTCTCCGACCTGGATGCTGCGTCGGTGACGACCGCGCAACCATCCGACATACGTTCTGCGTCCGTACACCTGTACGCCGATGTGTGGGATCAGCGGTACGGGAGGGACGACAGTGGACACCGGAGCGATACGCCGCCGGCTGGCGGTCGGCATGGCCGTGCTGACCGCCGCCGGCCTGCTCGCGATCGCCGCGCCCGCCGAGGCGCAGGCCGCGGCGCACTGCCCCGGCCGCAAGGTCAGGACCCTGCCGTTCTCCACGGGCACGGTCCTGGTCTACAAGCGCAACGGCTACGTCTGTGCCGTCACGCTGCCCAAGAAGCCCGGCTCGAAGCGGAAGATGTCGGTCAGTGTGCAGGCCCGGGGCGGCTGGCCGGCCGTCGACGAGGGCCGGTTCCAGTACCGGGCCGGCCCGGTGGAGGTGCACGCCGGGCAGCGCTGCGTGTGGGTGAAGGGCCGGGTGGGCCGGGGCTCGGTGAGCTCCGGCTGGATCCTGTGCTGACGCCCCGCCGGCTGGGCCGCGTACAGGGTTATCCCCATGTCCCCTGGTGCGACAGGGAGTTGGTCCGCTAGCTTCCGGCGGACATCTGTCTCACAGGGGAGTGCGCATGCGCAAGGCGCTCAGATGGCTGCTGGCGCTCACGGTGCTCATAGGCACCTTGGGCACGGCCGGAGCGGCCACCGCCGCCGAGCCGGGGGCCACCGGCCAGGCCAGTACCACGGACATCAAGGACAGGCTGCTCGCCATCCCGGGCATGAGCCTGATCGAGGAGAAGCCGTACCCCGGCTACCGCTTCTTCGTCCTGAACTACACCCAGCCGGTCGACCACCGGCACCCGTCCAAGGGCACCTTCCAGCAGCGGATCACCGTGCTGCACAAGGACGTCTCCCGCCCGACGGTCTTCTTCACCAGCGGCTACAACGTCAACACCGCGCCGCGCCGCAGCGAGCCGACCCAGATCGTGGACGGCAACCAGGTCTCCCTGGAATACCGCTTCTTCACCCCGTCCCGGCCCGCCCCGGCCGACTGGTCCAAGCTGGACATCTGGCAGGCGGCCGGCGACCAGCACCGCGTCTTCACCGCGCTCAAGCAGATCTACACCAAGAAGTGGATCGCCACGGGCGGCTCCAAGGGCGGCATGACGGCCACCTACTACGAGCGTTTCCACCCGCGCGACATGGACGGCGTCGTCGCGTACGTCGCCCCCAACGACGTCGTCAACAAGGAGGACTCGGCCTACGACCGCTTCTTCGCCACCGTCGGCACCAAGGAGTGCCGCGACCGGCTGAACGCGGTGCAGCGCGAGGCGCTGGTGCGCCGTGAGCCGCTGGAGAAGCGCTACCAGGCGTACGCCGAGTCCGAGGGCCTCACCTTCGACACCATCGGCGGTCTGGACCGGGCGTACGAGGCGGTCGTGCTGGACTACGTGTGGGGCTTCTGGCAGTACAGCACCCTGGCGGACTGCGACCAGATCCCGGCCGACGCGAAGAAGGCCACCGACGAGGAGATCTGGACCTCGGTCGACACCATCTCCGGCTTCTCCGCCTACGCCGACCAGGGCCTGGAGACCTACACGCCGTACTACTACCAGGCGGGCACCCAGCTCGGCGCGCCGACCATCCGGTTCCCGCACATCGAGAAGAAGTACATCCGCTACGGCTACCAGCCGCCGCGCAACTTCGTGCCCCGCTCGATCCCCATGCGGTTCCAGCCCTGGGCGATGCGCGACGTCGACACCTGGGTGCGGCACCACGCCCGCCACATGCTCTTCGTCTACGGCCAGAACGACCCCTGGGGCGCGGAGCCGTTCCGCCTGGGCAAGGGCGCGAGGGACTCCTACGTCTTCACGGCGCCCGGCATGAACCACGGCGCGAACGTCGCGGGCCTGGTCCCCGACCAGAAGGCCCTCGCCACGGCCCGCATCCTGCAGTGGGCGGGCGTCGCCCCCGCCGAGGTCCGGGCGAACCCCGAGGCGGCCAAGCCGCTGGCCAGGTTCGACGCGAAGCTCGACAAGCGGGAGGTGCAGCGGGAGATGACGCTGCGTCCGTAACACCCCCTGCGCCCGGCCACCCTTCACACCGGCCGGGCGCAGCCCACCGGGGTGTCGCCGCCCAGGCGGACGTACAGGGCGGTCGACGCCGGGCACTGGGAGCGGCTGGACACCGCCTTGGCCACCTTGTACTGCGGTTTCCTCTTCCCGCTACCGTCGCACGCCGTCTCGCGGACCTGGTCCTCGCCCGAGCTGTAGACGCAGTCGCCGACGATGGTGCGGGGGCCGCCTCCGCCGCCCGGGTCGCCGGGGTGGGGCGGCTGGAGGTTGCGCATGCAGGCGTAACCCCGCGGTACCGCGCCGTCGCCGTCCTCGTCGGAGGCGGGGCGCTGTTGGCTGATGTGCAGGACGAAGTCCGTGGTCGCCGGGCAGCGCGGCCCGTCGTCCACCGTGCCGTCATGGCGGGCCACCACCCGGGCCGCCGCCCGCTCACCGGCGCACGGCACCTCGGTGAAGCTCGTCCGGCCGAAGGAACTGCACTCGTCGACCGCCAGGAACACCGCCCCGTACCCGGAGGGCCGCAGCGGCACCGGCGACACGGGGGACCGCCCGCCCGGCCGGCCGGCCTCCTCGCCGCCCGCCGACGGGCTCTGACAGCCGGTCAGCCACCCCGCCAGCAGCGCCGCGCACAGCACCGCCGCGGATCGTCTCGCACGCATCGCCATCCCCCCGAGCACCCCGCTCCAGCGTGGCCCGCCGGGGCGGGCCTCGCCAGGCATCTCAGGTGCTTTGCGCATGTCGGCGGCGGTGCGCCCGGTATGTGGCGTACGTCTAGTACGTCAGCCCGTACCCGATCGGGTACAGCACCTGCGCCGGATCGTCCGCCCGCGGCACGGCCACCGGCAGCTTCCCGCGCGGCGCGACCCGCCCGGCGAGGACGCGTGCCGCGGCCCGCAGCTCCACGTCGGTCCAGGAGTACGTCGCCAGGCAGGCGGGGACGGAGGGCAGCCGGGCCACGTCGTACGGATTGCGGACCGCCACCGCCACGACCGGCCGGCCGGTCGCCACCAGCTGCTCCACCAGGGTCTTCTGACTGCTGGTCGCCGACACGTTGTAGGTCAGGACCACCACCGCGTCCACCTCCCGTGCCGCCGCGACCGCCCGGGTGATGGCCGTCGCGGACGGGGCCGTACCGGTGGACAGGGCGCTCGCCGTGAAGCCGAGGCCGCTCAGCGCGCCCGCGAGCACGCCCGTCGGCGGGCCCGTCGTCCCGGACGGCGAGGCCGGGTCGGCGCCGACGACCAGCACCTTGGGGTGCCGCCGCCGGGACAGCGGCAGCAGACGGTTCTCGTTGACCAGCAGCGTGGTCGTCCGCTCGGCGATCCGGTCGGCCGCCGCCAGATGCGCCCGGGTGCCGACCGCGCGGTCGACCCCGGCGTGGCTGACGTACGGCTCGCGGAACAGCCCCAGCTTCGCCTTCAGCCGCAGAATCCGCAGGATCGATTCATCCAGCCGTGCCTCGGTGAGTTCGCCGTCGTGTACGGCCTTCAGGACGGCGTTCCAGGCCAGGTCCAGGTCGGGCGGGTTGAGCAGCTGGTCCACGCCCGCCTTCAGGGCGAGCACCGGCACCCGGTCGTCGCCGTACTTGGTGCGCACGCCCTCCATGCCGAGGGAGTCGGTGACCACGACCCCGTCGTAGCCGAGTTCGCCGCGCAGGATGCCGGTGAGGATCGGGCGGGAGAGGGTGGCCGGGTCGCCGGAGTCGTCGAGCGCCGGGACCATCAGGTGCGCGGTCATGATCGAGTCGATGCCGGCCGCGATCGCGGCCCGGAACGGCGGCGCGTCCAGCGCCTCCCACTGCGCGCGGCTGTGCGTGATGACCGGGAAACCGGTGTGGCTGTCGACCTCCGTGTCGCCGTGTCCGGGGAAGTGCTTGGCCGTCGCCGCGACCCCCGACCGCTGGTACCCGGCGACCTCGGCGGCCACCAGGGCGGCCACCGCCCGCGGGCCGGCGCCGAAGGACCGTACGCCGATGACCGGGTTGGCCGGGTTGACGTTGACGTCGGCCACGGGGGAGTAGTTCTGGCGGATGCCCATCGCGCGCAGCTCGTGCCCGGCGATCCGCCCGAGGGTCCGGGCGTCCGCCCGGGAGCGTCCGGCGCCGATCGCCATGGCGCCCGGGAACAGGGTGGCGGGCTCGCCCACGCGCGCGACGATGCCGTGCTCCTGGTCGGTGGAGATCAGCACGGGCAGGCCGCGCGGCAGGTCCAGGGAGGCCTTCTGGATGCCGTTGGACAGGTCCGCGATCTGGTGCGGGTCGCGGGTGTTGTGCGCCCAGGCGAAGTAGATGATGCCGCCGACCCGGTACTTCGCGACCAGCTCGGCGGCCGAACGGACCCCGATCTCCTTGCGGTTGGCGTCGATGTCGGCCTGGTCGGGGGCGGTCGCGGAGTGGCCGTAGACCCGCATGACGAAGAGCTGGCCGACCTTCTCCTCCAGGGTCATCCGGGAGATAAGGGCGCTCAGGTGCCGGTCGTCGCCGGCGGCGTACGAGGGGCCGCTGACCGTCAGCGCGGCGGTGAGACCCGCGGTGGCGGCGAGCACCGTACGTCTGGAGGGGACTGCGGTGTTTCCCGTGCTTCCCGTGCTGGTGTCGGGCACGTGCGCTCCTTCCGGAGGAGAACCGCTGAAGGAAACTTCCAGGAGGTCACCAATAACCGGGAAGTTTCTGCCGGTCAAGGGAATGCACAGTAACCAGGAAAGGGGCCGCCATCGGCGCAAGGAGAGGGGGGCGCGCCGATGACGGCGTGCTGCCGGCCGTGGTACGGCGGAGAGGGTGGTCAGCGATCGCAGCCAGCAGCGAGAGCCGACACCGCACCGACGGTGACTCATCCGGCAGCCTGCGCATGGGACGAGCGGAGCCCGCGCGGGGTTCCCGGCCCCGGCCCGCTTTCCCGAAGTCGGTGCCGGTGAGGCCGTTGAGGGCGGAGGGATGACCGTGCGCGCTGAAGTGAGGGACGAGTATCCGCCTCCATCGGCCATAAGGGTGGATATACGACGCGCAGGGACAACCGGGAGCGGTGTGAGGGAGTTGAACGTAAGCCGACTCTTTTTCGCTCTCCGAACGGAGAAGCCCCATGACCCGCGCCTTTGCACCGATCCCGGCAGCCCGGCCCGTGATCGGTGAAGCCGAGATCGCTGCGGCCGTACGCGTTCTGCGCAGTGGCCGTGTCGTCCAGGGGCCAGAAGTGGCCGCCTTCGAGGAGGAGTTCTCCGCATGGGTCGCCGGACGCGCCTGCGTAGCGGTCAACTCCGGCACCTCCGCCCTGCATCTGAGCCTTCTGGCCCTCGGTATCGGGCCGGGGGACGAGGTCGTGGTTCCCTCGTTCTCGTTCGCGGCGACCGCCAACGCCGTACGCCTGGCCGGTGCCGAACCCGTGTTCGCCGACATCACGCCTGGCACCTACTGCCTCGACCCGCTCGCCGTGTCAGCGGTGATCGGCCCGCGCACCGCGGCCCTCATGCCGGTGCACCTGTACGGACACCCCGCGCCCATGGACCGGCTGACGGACCTTGCCGCACGTCATGGACTCGCCGTCGTGGAGGACGCCTGCCAGGCGCACGGAGCCACCCTGCACGGACGCCCCGTGGGCAGCTTCGGCACGGCCGGGTGCTTCAGCTTCTACCCGACGAAGAACATGCACGCCCTCGAGGGAGGCATGATCACGACAGACGATCCGCGCCTTGCCCGCACGCTCCGGCTGCTGCGGAACCAGGGCATGGAGCAGCGGTACGCCAACGAGATCGTCGGGGCCAACCTGCGGATGACCGACGTCGCGGCGGCCGTCGGCCGTGAGCAGCTGAAGCAACTGCCGGCTTGGACGGAACAGCGGCGGGCCAACGCCAAGGTGCTCGACTCCCGTATCGAGGGGCTGTCTCTTCCCCGCGAGGCGGACGGCGCCCGGCACGTCTACCACCAGTACACGGTCCGCATCCCAGGCGGTCGCCGGGATGGCGTGCGGCGGGACCTGGCACGACAGGGCATCGACAGCGCGGTGTACTACCCGACGCCGATCCACCGGCTCAGGCCCTATCAGCGCCCGGGCAGGCCTTCCTTGCCCGAGACCGATCGGGCGGCTGCCGAGGTCCTGTCCCTCCCGGTTCACCCGAGCCTGGAGCCGGCCGAGCTGGTGCGGATCGCCGAGGCCGTGAGCGCTGCCGGCAGGGAACGGTGAGCCGGCGCCCCCTGCGGGCCGGGCTCATCGGTCTCGGAGCCATGGGACGCAACCATGCCCGCGTGCTGTCGTCGCTCGACGGTGTCGACCTGGTGGGCGTCCTGGACCCGGCGGGAGATCCCACGGGTGCCGCGCGGAACGCCCGCGTCGTCGCCACCCTCGCGGAACTGATCGCCCTCCGGCTCGACTACGCGGTGGTCGCCTGCCCCACGGCGTCGCACGAGGAGATCGGGATGGCCTTGGCCGACAACGGCGTGCCCGCTCTGATCGAGAAACCGCTCGCCCACTCCGTGCCCGCCGCACAACGACTGGTCGACGCCTTCGACAGGGCCGGCCTGGTCGCCGGAGTCGGACACATCGAGCGGTTCAACCCGGCCCTGCAGAGCCTGCGTGCGCGCCTGGAGTCGGGAGAACTGGGGGAGGTGTTCCAGGTGGTCACGCGCCGCCAGGGGCCCTTCCCGCACCGCATCGCCGACGTCGGTGTGGTCAAGGACCTGGCAACCCACGACATCGACCTCACCAGTTGGGTCACCGGCCACGACTACGCCTCGGTCTCGTCGCGCACGGTGTCCAAGAGCGGCCGTCCTCATGAGGACATGGTCTGCGTGGTAGGTGACCTCAGCGACGGCACCCTGGTCAGCCACCTCGTCAACTGGCTCAGCCCTCACAAGGAGCGCTTCACGGCGGTGACCGGCGAGCGCGGCTGCCTCGTCGCGGACACGCTCACCGCGGACCTGACCTTCCACGCCAACGGGGCGGTGACCACGGAGTGGGAGGCCCTGCGTGCCTTCCGCGGAGTCGCCGAGGGTGACATGGTCCGCTACGCCATCCCCAAGCGCGAGCCGCTCCTCGTCGAGCACGAACGGTTCCGTGATGCCGTGCAGGGCAAGGCGACGGAGATCGTCACTCTGGACCAGGGACTGAGGACGGTCGAGGTGGCGGAGGCGGTCCTCGACTCGGCACGGAGGAAGGCGTTCGTGGAACTGCGGACCCCCGGCTCCCCGACCCCGGCCCTGGCGATGGTCACCCAGCGGTCGTGACGCCCGTCCCCGCCGAGCGCAATGAAACCGCAAAGGCAGCGTGTTGCCCCAGGGAGGAAAGCAGCCGTGCAGATCTGTGTAGTGGCGCTCGGAAAGATCGGCCTGCCGCTCGCTGTCCAGTTCGCCGCACAAGGCCACCACGTGATCGGCGCCGATGTGGACGAACACGTCGTGCGTCTGGTCAATGAGGGCGTCGAGCCGTTCCCCGGCGAGGCCGGTCTCGGCGAGAAGCTGAAGAACGTGGTCGCGGAGGGCCGGCTGCTGGCCACCACCGACACCACGTCGGCGGTCACGCAGGCCCGGGCGGTGGTCATCGTTGTCCCGCTGTATGTCGGCACCGAGGGCAGCCCCGACTTCACCTGGATGGACGCGGCGACACGAGCCGTGGCGCGCGGGCTGCAGACCGGCACACTCGTGTCGTACGAGACGACCCTGCCCGTGGGCACCACGCGCGGCCGCTGGGCGCCCATGCTCGAGCAGGGCAGCGGACTGACCGCGGGCCGGGACTTCGCCCTCGTCTTCAGCCCCGAACGGGTCCTGACCGGCCGGGTGTTCGCCGACCTGCGCCGCTACCCCAAGCTCCTCGGCGGCATCGATGCGGCCTCGGCCCGCCGAGGCGTCGAGTTCTACGAGTCCGTCCTCGACTTCGACGTGCGCGACGAGCTGCCCCGCCCCAACGGTGTGTGGGACCTCGGCTCCGCGGAGGCCGCGGAGTTCGCGAAGCTGGCCGAGACCACCTACCGCGACGTGAACATCGGGCTGGCGAACCAGTTCGCACGGTTCGCGGACCGCATCGGCGTCGACGTGGACCTGGTCATCGACGCCTGCAACTCGCAGCCCTACAGCCACATCCATCGCCCGGGCATCGCCGTCGGCGGGCACTGCATTCCCGTCTATCCGCAGATGTACCTGTGGAACGACTCGGACGCGACGGTCGTACGAGCAGCCCGGGCGGCCAACGCCTCGATGCCCGAGTACGCGGTGCGCCGGCTTGCGGAGGTGTACGGCGACCTGACCGGCGCGGGTGTGCTGGTACTCGGTGCGGCCTACCGGGGCGGCGTCAAGGAGACGGCGTTCTCCGGGGTGTTCCCCGTCGTGGAGACGCTCCGGGCGCGGGGCGCCTCGCCGTATGTCTCCGACCCGCTGTACGGGGCTGACGAACTGCGCGCACTCGGCCTGCCGCCGTACACCGGCCAGGCCGTCACGGCCGCGGTCATCCAGGCCGATCACGGCGAGTACCGGGAACTGGGCTCCGACCAGTTCCCGGACGTGCGCGTCGTGGTCGACGGGCGGCGGATCACTGACCGGGATCGATGGGCCGGGGCCGAGGTCATCGTGCTCGGCGCGACGTCACCGACGGCTCAGCGGAAAGGCGCACCCGCGTGATCCTCCAGCGCCCGCACCACGCGCCCCGCCGCTGCGCCGTCGCCGTACGGCCTGTCGCGTGAGGCGCGGGGCGCGGGACGCAGGACGGTGTCGGACCATGCCGCGGAGCCCAGTTCACGCGGGTCCGGCACCAGTGTGTTCCAGCCGCCCTGGAGCGTTTCGGGCCACTCGGTCTCCGTACGGATCGTCGTGCAGACGCGGTCCAGCAGGAACGCCTCCTTCTGGAGTCCTCCCGAGTCGGTGATCACGCCGCACGAGCCGAGGATCGTGGCGATCAGCTCGGCGTACGGCAGGGGACGGCTGACGTGAAGGGAGCCGCGCGGCAGCGGGACACCGAACTCCTCCGTCCGTGCGAGCAGCCGGGGATGAGCGGCCAGGACGACCGGAACCGGCAGACCGGCCAGGGCGTCCACGAGGGCGGCGAGGCGATCGGGATCATCCGTGTTCTCGGCCCGGTGCAAGGTGGCGAGGAGATAGGGCTCCCGGGGGTCGAGGGAGGCCGGAAGCGCGGGGGTGCGGGCCTCACCGGTCAGTACCTCGTCCCGGACACGCAGACACACATCGACCATGACATCCCCGGTCAGGACCGCGCGCTCGGCCAGGCCCTCGGCTGCCAGGTGGCGTACCGACTCCTCGGTGGGTGCCAGCAGCAGATCGGCGGCGTGGTCGGTCAGGACGCGGTTGTGCTCCTCGGGCATGCGCCGGTTGAAGGAGCGCAGGCCCGCTTCCAGGTGGGCCACGGGCACGTGCTGTTTGGCAGCGGACAGGGCGCCGGCAAGAGTCGAGTTGGTATCTCCGTAGACCAGCACCCAGTCGGGGCGGGCGGCGGCGATCACGGGATCGAGGGCCGCCAGGATGGTGCCGGTCTGCACACCGTGGGTCCCGGAACCCACGCCCAGGTGCACATCGGGCTCGGGGATGCGCAGACCGGTGAAGAAGACGTCGGACAGATCGGCGTCGTAGTGCTGACCGGTGTGGACGATCATGTGGTCGTGCTCCGTGTCGCCGAACGCTGCGGCGACTGCGGCGAGCTTGACGAACTGGGGGCGCGCCCCCACGACGCTGATGACCTTCACGGGCACTGCTCCTCTCGGTGCCGACGGCACAGCTCCGTCAGGACGCCGTCCCGCTCCGTGTAGAGCGTTCCGCTGCGTGGACACGCCCAGACACCGGCCCGATCCGGCAGTGCGCGCAGACGCTCGCCGGCCCGACCCACCCATCCGATCCGCCGGGCAGGGGCACCGGCGACGAGGGCGAAATCGGGCACGTCCCGGGTGACCACGGCGCCGGCGGCGACCATCGCCCAGCGGCCGACGCTGACCGGAGCCACGCACACGGAGCGTGCGCCGAGTGACGCCCCCTCCGCGACCCGGACGCCGACCGCGTCCCAGTCACCCGCGCGCTTCGCACGCCCGTCCGCGTCGACGGCTCGAGGGTGGTGATCGTTCGTGAGGACGACCGCAGGCCCGACGAAGACGCCGTCCGCGAGCTCCGCCGGCTCATACACCAGTGCGTAGTTCTGCAGCTTGACCCGGCGGCCGATCCTCACCCCGGGCCCCACGTAGACACCCCGGCCCACGACGCAGTCGGAGCCCAGCACGGCTCCCTCGCGAATCTGGGCGAATTCCCACACGGTGGTGCCGGGGCCCAGCACGGCCGTGTCGTCGACCTGCGCACCGGGTGCGCACCGGACCCGCGCAGACGCCGCTCTCCCGCTTTCGTTCATGTGCTGAGCAACGAGCCCAGACGGCTCCGGGTACGTTCTGCGAGCCACGCTTGGCGTCCTGGTCCGCCAGTCCGGCGCTGACGTTAGGCCGTTGGGACCCAGTTCCCCGCCACATGACGCCGGGGAGTTTGCGACACGTCTGACTGACTGTCATTACTGATCTGATCCGGATGCTTCGTTCCGGTGCACCCTTCGATCCATGGGTAGGCGATGAAGGCAGGGAAGGACCCGACGCGCAGCCTGCAGGGCGTGGTGGGGAGTTTGCGGGCATACGCGGCCCTGCTGGTACGGCGCCGCCGGGCGGTCCTCTGGGTTGCCGGTGCCGTCGGTCTGTTGTCCGCCGCGTCGGCCGGCTTCCTGGTGTGGGAGGTGCGCGCGGTGCAGAGCAATCTCGCCGCGGCTCAGGCGGCGACCGACCGACTGCAGACGGAGTTGAGCCGTCATCACCGGCCCTCCACCGAAGTGCTGGGCTCCATCCGCAGACACACAGCGGCCGCCCGGAGCGCGGCCTCCGCACCCGTGTGGCGCGTGGCCGAGAACCTCCCGTTGGTGGGTCCGCCGCTGCGTTCTGCCCGAGGGCTGAGCGTCGCCGCCGACGAGATGGCCACCGGGGTGCTGCCGGAGGCGGTGCGGCTTCGGCAGATGCTCACGTCCGGTGAGCTCGTGCGCCACGGTCGTGTCGACCTCCATCGGCTTTCGGCTGCCACCGACCTGCTCGGACAGGTGCGCCGTCAGCTGACCGGAATCGAGAGGGGCCTGGACGGCCTGCCCGGTTCGACGGTGGTCGGTCGCCTCGACACGGCACGGCAGCGGCTGTCCGACCGGGTGACGCGCCTTTCCCACTCGGTCTCCGAGGCGGAGGCGACGGCGCGGCTGCTGAAACCTGTCCTGGGGGCCTCGGGGCCACGTTCCTACTTTCTCGCCTTCCAGAACAACGCCGAGGCCCGGGGCACAGGTGGCCTCGTAGGCACCTTCGGCCTGCTGACCGCCGACCGTGGCCGCATCACCCTGCATGGCTTCGCCTCGGACGACACGCTGCCGCGCACCACCACCCCCGTGGCGAACTTCGGGCCGGCGTTCGACCACCGGTACGGAGCCGCTGAAAGCGCCCAAGGGCTGGCCAATTCGAACCTGTCCGCTCATTTTCCCTATGCGGCGCAGATCTGGGTGGGCCTGTGGCAGCGGCACCGGGGGCAGCGTCTCGACGGGGCCATCGCGACCGATCCCGTGGGGCTCGCCCGAATCCTCAAAGCCACGGGGCCGGTACGGCTTCCGGACGGGAAGCAGCTGACGGCGGAGAACACCGTGGAGCTCACCGAAAGCACGCTCTACGCGTCGTACAGCAACAGCGAACGCAAGCGATTCCTGGTACAGGTCGCGCAGTCGGTCGCCGTTGCCCTGCTGCACCGCCAGGATTCGGTGGCCCTCCTGCAGGCCCTGCGGCAGAACGCCGACGACGGGCGCATTCGTGTCTGGAGTGCGGACGCGGCTACCCAGTCGGCGCTCGAAGAAAGCGGGCTGGCCGGCGATATCCCAGAAAAGGCAGGGCCGTTCGCCTATCTCGTGGTCAACAATTCCGCGGGCAACAAGATGGACTACTACCTGCGACGGTCGCTGACCTACGAGCTCGGTCCTTGCCAGGGCGGTACCCGTTCCAGCGTGGTGCGCATCAGGCTGACGAATGCCGCGCCCCCCGCGGGGCTGCCCGCCCTCGTCGCTCTCCGCTCCGACGATCCCCGGCACGCACACCCCCCGGGGTCCACAAGCGTCTGGCTTTCGTTGTACGCCAGTGCCGGTGCGCGGTTCACCGGTGGGACGCTGGACGGGCGGCGACTTCTGTTGTCGCCGGCCGAGGAGCGCGGTCACCCGGTATTCGGGGCGCAGGTGGAACTCCTGCCCGGCCGGACACGAGAAGTGGAGATTCGTCTGCTGGAACCGGTTTCGGACCTCCACCCCGTGGTGCCCGTGCAGCCGTTGGCACGACCCCAGACCACCGCGGTACGCATCCAGCCGTGCGCGAAATAATCGGACCGCCCTCACAGAAGGCGTGAACGAAAGAAAGACTCCGACCACCCGGAAGGATGCGGCGGCGTCCGTGGACATGCCGCCGGCAAAGTGCCGAAATAGATTTTTGGCAACTGACACGTCCTGCTGATCGGGGTTCACCTTGCGTGGGGAATGCGCGGGCAACGACAAGCTGACAGCGGTTTATCCTGCGGTGTCCCACACCGCCCAGGAAAGCCGCCACGGGCCGGCTGGCCGGTCCGGCGTTGCCGTCCGGTGTCGCAGACCGGCGGTGCAAGCCGCCGCGGACGCGATCGCCTGGACCTGCGGCCTGCTGGTTGCCGGGCTGACCACCGGCGCCACTTCCGCACTGCCCGTCACAGCCGGCGATCTGCTCATCGTCTGTGCCGTCACCTGGACGGCAGTGGTACTGGCCGGGGCCGTGTGCGGGCTCTACTCCGGGCGCTATCAGGCAGAGCCCGGCCCGGAGCTGAGCGCAGTGCTGGTCTGCGCCGGGCTGACGGGGCTCCTTCTGGAGGTCATCTGCCAGGCGGGACTTCCCCTGCTGGGCGACAGGCCGGCCATGGTCGGTCTCGCCGCCCTGGTCGGTGTGCTTGTCATGATCACCGTGAGGGTCGCAGTCGGGGCCATCCGGCGCAGGCCCGGCCGCCCCGCGCCGACCGCCGTCAAGGTGATCGTGTTCGGTGCGGGCAGCGCCGGGACGCAACTGGTGCAGCGACTGGTCGGCCAGCCCGGCGCGCGGTACCGACCCGTTGCCCTGCTGGATGACGATCCCGGCAAACGCCGACTGCGGATCTGTGGCATCCAGGTGCGCGGCGGGCGGGACCGGCTCGCGCAGGTCGCTGCGGAGACCGGGGCGACGGTCATGGTGATCGCGATCGCCGGCGGGTGCCGGGACGGCCGTGTGATCGGCGAGCTGATCACACTGGCCGAGTCGATCGGCCTGACCACCAAGGTGATTCCGCGCATCGAGGAACTGGTCGCCGGACCGGTGCGGATCGACGACGTCCGCGACCCGCGGATCACCCAGCTGCTGGGCCGCGCTCCGATCCGGCTGGACCTGGAGTCGGCTGCCGCTCACTTCACCGGACGCCGCATCCTCGTCACGGGCGCCGGCGGCTCCATCGGTTCGGAGCTGTGCCGCCAGCTGCACCGGCTGGGGCCCGCGTCGCTGGTCATGCTCGACCGGGACGAATCAGCGCTGCACGCGATCCAGCTCGCGCTGCACGGCCGGGCGCTGCTCGATTCCGACGAGGTCGTGCTCGCCGACATCACAGATGCCTCCCGCATGCGCCAGGTCTTCGCGCAGACCCGCCCCGAGATCGTGTTCCACACGGCGGCGGTGAAGCACCTGCCGCTGCTCGAGCGGTATCCGGCCGAGGCGCTGAAGACGAACGTGACCGGCACGCTGAACGTGCTGCAGGCGGCTGCGGACTGTGGTGTGCGGTCGTTCGTGAACGTCTCCACGGACAAGGCGGCCGACCCGGTGAGCGTCCTCGGCACCTCCAAGCGGATCACCGAGCGGCTCACCGCGCACATGGCCGGTGCTTTCCCGGGGTCCTGGGTGTCCGTCAGGTTCGGCAACGTCCTGGGCAGCCGGGGTTCGCTGCTCGGCTCGCTGTCCGCGCAGATCGCCGCGGGCGGTCCGGTCACGGTGACCCACCCGCAGGTCGCTCGCTACTTCATGACCGCCACCGAAGCCGTGCAGCTGGTGTTGCAGGCCGTGGCCGTAGGGGAGAGCGGTGAGGTCCTCGTGCTCGACATGGGAGACCAGGTCCGCATCGTCGACCTCGCCCGTCGCATGGCCGACGCGGCATCGCGGCGTGTCGAGATCGTCTTCACCGGGCTGCGGCCCGGCGAAAAACTGACCGAGGATCTGCTGGGCAAGGGGGAGCCGGACCACCGGCCGAGGCATCCGCTGGTCAGACAGGTGCCGGTGCCGGCCCTCGACGCCAGTGAGGTCACCCGCATCGGTCACCTCACCGACCCCGATGCGGTACGCGCCGTCCTGGCGCGCCTCGCCGCCGCGCCCGGCCCCGAGCAGCCGGCCGACCCGCCGGTCCTGCCCGGCCAGCCCGGAAAAGCGGAGACCAGCAGATGAGCGCCCCGCCCCTGCCCGGAGAGCATCCGGCGGACTCGGTGATCGCGCAGGCGCGCACCACAACGCCCGGCGGTGCCCCGGTCGAAGACCTGGTGCCTCACCGCAGGTCGTACCGCGGCAAGCGACTGCTGGACCTGGTCCTCGTCAGCCTGATCATCGTGCCGGCCGCGCTGCTCTGCGCGATCGCCGCGCTGGCGCACCTGATCGCGCACGGCAGACCCGTCCTGTTCCGGCAGCAGCGGGTCGGCCGCGACGGCCGCCTGTTCGTCGTGCTGAAACTGCGCACGATGCGCAATGAGCCGGCCGACCCGGAGAAGCCGGGTGACGCCGACACCTCTCGGGTGACCGCGGTCGGCCGGGTACTGCGCCGCACGTCCCTCGACGAGTTGCCCCAGCTGGTCAATGTGCTGCGCGGACAGATGAGCCTGGTCGGGCCTCGGCCGACCTTGCCCTACCAGGTTCGCCGGTACACCGATCGTCAGCAGCTGCGCCTGCTGGCCACCCCGGGCCTGACCGGCTTGGCGCAGGTGCACGGGCGACAGCGGTTGAGCTGGCCGGAGCGCATCGAGTGGGATCTGCGTTACGTCCTGCGCCAGAGCCTTCGGCTCGACCTGGCCATCTTGTTCCTCACCGTCTGGACGGTCCTGTCCGGGGGCGGATCCACCGCCAGCCACCATGACGATCCGATCGCCCGGAGATCAGAAAGGATGCTCTCAGATGCCTGACAGCAACGTCCGGATCCGGCTTGCCAGTCCCGGTCTCGGTGCGGAGGAGGAGGCGGCGGTATGCCGGGTGCTGCGCAGCGGCGTCCTCACCAACGGGGCGGAGAACGAAGCCTTCGCGCAGGAGTTCGCCGATCGGCACCGGGCGGCGTTCGGTGTGACGTTCTGCACCGGGACGGCCGCGCTGCAAGCCATGTTGCTCGCGGAGGGGATCGGCCCCGGCGACGAGGTGATCGTCCCGTCGATGACCTTCGTCGCCACCGCGACATCGGTGTGCCACGTCGGGGCCACCCCGGTGTTCGCCGACATCGACCCACGGACGTTCACCCTCGACCCGGTATCGGTCGCGGCCCGGATCACCCCCGCCACGCGGGCGGTCATGACCGTGCACTACGCCGGCCAGCCCGGTGACCTCGACGGGCTGGCGCGGGTGTGCGACGCGGCCGGCGTGCCGTTGCTGGAGGACGCCGCGCAGGCGGCCGGAGCCGAGTACCGCGGCCGACCCGTCGGCACCTTCGGCCGGTCGGCCATGTTCAGCTTCACCCCTGCCAAGAACATCACCACCGGGGAGGGCGGCATCGTACTGACCAGCGACCCCGGAGTCGCCGAGCGGCTGAAACTGCTCCGCAACCACGGCCAGACCGCGCTGTACCGGCATGACAGCCTCGGGTACAACTGGCGGCTGACCGAGATGCAGGCCGCGATCGGCCGGGTGCAGCTGCGCAAGCTGGACGGAATCCTGCGGCGCAAGCAGCTGATCGCGCAAGCGCTGACCCAGCGGCTGGCCGGCCTGCCCGGCCTGACGACACCGCACCAGGTGCCGGACGCCCGGGGCACCTGGGCGCTCTACACCTGCCTGCTGCCCGGCATCCGCGACCAGGTGCTCGCCGGCCTGCTGAAGCGGGGCATCGAAGCCCGGATCTACTTCCCGCCAGTACACCGGCAGCCACTCTTCGTCCGGCGGGACGGCGGCACGGGGGACGCCGCTCAACTGCCGGTGACCGAGTCCGTCGCCCGGGCGATGCTCTCGCTGCCCGTTCACCACCGGCTGACCGAGGCCGAGGTGGCCGAGATCGCCGACGCGGTGACCACCGCCGTCGGCGAGGCAAACGCGTCGCCGGATGCCGCGGATCAGCCGATGCCGGCCGGTGCCCGGTGACCGCGGACCACGTGCCGGCGTTCACGGCGTGGGCGCGGTGGCCGGAACCGCGCCCACGCCGTGACTGCGCCACCCGGTGCACGCCTGGTCGCGGCCCTGGATCCGGAACCGTGAGCGAACCGGTGGGTCAGCGCACCCGAACCCTGGCGGGGACGCCGACGACCAGCTGACCGGCGGCGACATCGCGGGTCACCAGGGCAGCGGCACCGACCATGACGGACGGCCCGATCCGGCGGCCCTGCAGAACGGCGGCGTTACTGCCCACCGTGGCACCGGCGCCGATGGTCACGTTGCCGGCGATGTTGGCCCCCGGCAGGATCGTCACGACATCCTCGAGCACCGTGTCATGGCCGATGCTGGCCTGGTAGTTGACCTGGACGTGTGCTCCGAGGACGGCGCCGGTGGAGATGAACGCCTGGCCGAGCACCACGCAGCCACGCCCGATCCTGGCGCCGGGGGAGACAACCGCACGCGGGTCGATCACTGTCGTCGCTCGCAGCCCGCGGTCTTCGCACGCCCGGGCCAGCCTGCGGCGTGCGTCGGCGTCGGCGATCGCGACCACGAACTCGTCGCGCTGCCCGTCAGAGGCAGCCAACTGCCCGGGGAGCAGCACCGGACAGCCGTCGACCGTCGCGGCTGCCGGATGCTCGTCCACGAAGACCACCTCGGGTGCCGCGGCTGCCGCCCGCACCGCGTCCAGCGTCTCCCTGCCGAAACCGCCTGCGCCGACGATGTGCAGCGTCACCGCGCCGCCTCCCTCACCTGGCCCCTGCGCCGCGCCGGTTCAGCCACCGCGGCGAGGAAGGCGCCCGCCAGGGCGGTCATACCGTGATGCCGGTAGACCCAGCGGCGGCCGCGCTCGCCCATCCGCTGCCGCTCGGCCTGCGCCATCGCGGCCAGCCCGGCCAGCGCGCCCGCCATGTCTGCCGGTGACTCGGCGGGCACGCACACACCGCCGCCGGACTCGCGCACCGGGCCGCCGGGTGCGTTGCTCGCGAACAGCACCGGCTTGCCGGACGCCAGGTAGTCGAACAGCTTGTTGCTGCTCAGGCCGTACTTGAAGACCGCGACATCGCGCAGGCAGAACAGCGTCACATCCAGCTCGGCCAGCACGGCCGGCACGTCCTGCTTCGGCACCGGCGGCCAGAACAGCACGTTGTCCAGGCCGTGTCGGCGAGCGAGTCGTTGGCAGGCGCCCTTCTCCGGGCCGTCTCCGACCATCACCACAGCGACCCGCGGATGGCCGGCG
The DNA here is from genome assembly GCF_040678435.1 of Streptomyces sp. NPDC052682. Classification (NCBI taxonomy): domain Bacteria; kingdom Bacillati; phylum Actinomycetota; class Actinomycetes; order Kitasatosporales; family Streptomycetaceae; genus Streptomyces; species Streptomyces sp. NPDC052682. The sequence continues at coordinate 339,955 of NZ_JBFATS010000004.1, forward strand.
GCCTGCAGCTCCGCCGCAGCCGCGACAATGGTCGCCACCCCGTTGGCCGGTCCGTGCGAGCCGATGTATCCGGCGATGAGACAACCATCCTCGCGCAAGCGCCTGATCCGGTCGATCAGGTCGGCGGCCTGGTTCCCCGGGTCCGCGACGTCCGGGGTGGCCGGCTGACCTGGATTCACCGGCCGGGGGAAGTCGGCGATCCCGTTCGGCACGTAATGGATCTTGCCGGCGGGGACGCCGCGGGTTCTCAGATAGTCGGCGGCACCGGGCAGCAGGCAGATCACGGCGGACGCACGCCGGCAGCAGAACGACTCGGCCAGCCTCAGCAGCCGGGCAGGCAGCCCGTTCGCCCGCAGCGCACCCATGTCGATCAGGGTTTGCGGCCACAGGTCGCGCACCTCGACGACGAAGCGGGCGCGGCGGCTGCGGGCCGCCAGCCAGGCGGCGAGCACCGCGGCCAGGTGCACCGACGAGCCCACGATCACATCCGGCCGGTCCAGGGCGCGCTGCGTCGCGAGCACCCGGGCGGCATAGGCGGCCATGTTCCGCACGCGGCGGTATCCGTTGCCCGTGTAGGGCGGCGTGCGGACCCAGACGAAGCGGACGCCGTCGATCGTCCGGGTGGCCACCTTCTCGCCGGGCGCGAGCCGTTCCTCGCGCCTGCTGAAGTGGCTGAAGCTGCTGGCGAAGATGGTGACGTCGTGCCCCTTCGCCGCCAGCACCCGACCCAGCTCGTAGTGCCGGGTGCCGGCGGCGCAGTCCGGTGGCGCCGCGTAGTGGTTGAAGATCCAGATCCTCATGCCCTCACCTCCACCGAAGCCGCACGGCCGCATCCGGTGGCGTGCTGAGTTGTCGTACCGCCGCCGCGACGGGCGAGGTGCCGATTCAGCCAGGAATCTACTACTCACCGTGCAGCTGTTGCTACTTTCTGCTACCGGTGCCGCTACATTGGGCCTGCATGCCGAGGCGGCGAGAGCTTGCGCTGCTCCCAGCAGCACCGATCCGACTCGCGACTCCGGAGGCCATTGTCTGGTGCTGTCGATCACAAGAAGTCTCCGAGTCCGGCTGCCGGGGGTAAGTCCGGCGGCGATCGGGGGAACACTGGCCACGCGCCTGCTGGCCACAGCGATGAGCTTCGCTGCGGGCGTCATCGCCGCGCGGGCCCTCGGGGTGGAAGGCAGGGCCACGTTCGCGGTCATGATCTCGGTCCCCTCCGTGCTGAGCATCGTCACGGTCCTGGGCGTGGACAACGCCAACGCCCGGTTCGCGGGGACGTCCCACACGGCATTCCGGCAGATCGTCCGGTGGAGCCTGGTGTTCTCCCTGATCTCGGGTTCCGCGCTGGCGGGGCTGTGGCTGCTGCTCGGTCATCTCTGGCCCGCCGTACTGCTCGGCGTGCCGTACCGGCTCGCACTGCTCGTGGCCGCCCTGTGCCCGGTGAGCCTGCTGACCACGCTGCTCGGTATGGCTGAGCTCGGCCGTGGCCGGGTCGCGACGTACAACCTGCTCAGCGTCGTCCCGACGGCCGGCTACCTCGTCGGTGTCTGCGGCCTGTTCGCCGCGGGATCGCTGACCCCCACCAGCTGCTTCCTGTCGGTGCTGGCCGGCCAGCTGGCCGGCGCCGTGATGCTGCTGATCGCGTCCACCACCCGCGTCCACCCCGATGGGGAACCGGTCCCCGCCCGTACCTTCGGCAGTTTCGCCATCAGGTCCTATCTGCCGAACCTCATCCACTACGGGATGCTGCGCCTGGACGTGCCGGTGATCCAGACGCTCGCCGGGGCGACGGCCGTGGCCGTGTACGCGGTGGCGTTGCCCCTGGCGGAGGGACTGTTCCTGCTGTCGACGACGGTCGCGCTGGTGATGTTTCCCGCCGTCACCTCGGGTGCCGTGGACGGGCGGGCAGCGGCCAGGATCGCCCGGACGGTGCTCGCCGCGGCCGCCGCGACCGCCGTCGTGGCGGCCGCGGCCGCGCCCCTGCTCATTCCCCTGGTCTACGGACAGCCGTACTCCGGTGCCGTGCCGGTGATCTGGGCGATGCTCCCCGGTCTCGTGCTGTTCAGCGCGGCCCGCTCGGTCCAGCCCTACCTGGCAGCCGCCGGCCTGCTCCGGCCGGTGATCACGGCGACCGTGATCGGTGCGATGGTCAACATCGCGCTTCTCGTCACCTTGGTCCCCCACCATGCCGCGGTCGGTGCCGGCGCCGCCGACTCGGCCGGATACCTGGTGTTCGCGGTGCTGCTCGCCCATGGCGTGCGCCGGGCTGTCCGCGCCCACCGGTGCCGTCCGGCTCAGCGCGCCGACGGCCGGGCGGCGGGCGCGCCGCCGCGCCCGCCGGTCGTGTGGCTGCCGGTCAAGACGGTGGGCGACCGCTGGCGGGACGCGTACGCGTGGCGGGTGAAGCCCCTGCTGCCCAGGAGAGCGCTCATGGTCCCGGTGGGAATCCTGACCGCGGCGGGTGCCGGCTGCCTCGCCACGGCGTTCAGCCCTGCCGTGAGCGCCGCCGGCGCCGCCGGCGCCGCCACGCTCCTGGTCCTTGTTCTGGCCCTGATCCCGGAAGTGGGTCTGTGTGTCCTCGGGGCAGCCATCCCGCTCTCGCAGTCCGACCTGGGCAACTCACTGATCACCCCGAGCGTGCTGGTCGCTCTGATGCTCGTCTGCCTGCTGGGCCGTGTCATCGCCGGCCGGGGGATCGCGCGGCCGAAGCCCCTGGGCGTCCTGATCGCCGGTGGCACGGTCGGTTACCTGGTGGCCACCAGCGTCCTGATCGGCGACACCGATCTGCTGGTGGCCGACAAATGGCAGTACCTGCTGCTGATGTGCGCGCCGCTGGTGCTGCTGCCGCTGGTGGCCGAACCTGGACGGGCCCTGGACCGGGCGCTGGTGGTGTTCTGCTGCGGCAGCGTGCTCGTGGCCTTGACGGACGTCGTCCGGATCGGCTCCGTCTTCGCGGCGAAGTCGGCTCTTGCCCCGGCTGACACCGCCGTTGCGGCCATCACTCAGGAGGGCGCGGCCAACCACAACGCCGCGGGCGCCCTGTTCGTCATGGCGGCCGCAGTCCTGCTCAGGCGCTATCCGACCGTACGGGGGCGGCTGCTGCGGCTGGCCACCGGCGCGGGGGTCGTCGTGCTCGCCCTGGGGGTCGCGTACTCGCTGAGCCGCGCGGCCTATCTGGCGGGGATCGCGGTGATCGTGCTGTACGCCGCCCGGAGATCGCTGCGCGGCGTCCTGACCCTGGGCGTCGGTGCGGCCTGTCTCCTGCCGCTGCTGCCCGCCGCCATCGCGGCCCGGTTCGACTCGATCACCGGCGGCGCCCCCGACGTCAACTCCGCGGTCCGGCTCGATCTGTGGAGCAGCGCGCTGCGGATGTTCGAGGCGCACCCGGCTTTCGGTGTCGGATATCTGAACTTCGCCTACCAGTTGCCCGCCTACTACCAGCCCACAGGTGATTACGAGGTCATGCTCCTCCAGTTCCCGCTCCTGCATTTCGCTCACAACACCTACCTGACGGTCCTGTCGCAGACCGGCCTGGTGGGCGCGCTCGGGATCGGCTCGCTTGTCGTGTTCGGCGTCCGCCGGGCGTGGTGCGCGGCGCGATCCGGTGACCCCGCGGGCGAGGCGGCGCTGCTCGCCATGGTCGGTGCCGGGGTCTGCTCGCTGTTCGGCGAGGTCCTGCTGGTCCCACCCCTGCTGGCCGGTCTGATGCTGATCATCCTGGCCGCGAAGTCGGCTCCGGCCGACCGACCGGTACCGGTGGCGCGATGAGCACCTCCACCACCAGAGACCCGCGGCCGCTGCGCGTCCTGCAGATCACCTCGGTCGCCGTCGGCGGAAGCTGGTTCCACGACCAGGTGCGGGGCCTTGCCGAGCTGGGCAACGAGGTGTGCGCGGTGCTGCCCCGAGAGGGCCCGCTCGCCGACCGGCTGCGGGGGGTCCGCGGCGTCCGGGTGGAGATCATCCCGTTCGGCGTGCCTCATCGGATCAGCCAGGTGCCCGTGCTGATGGCCGGGTACTGGCGGCTGATGAGGTTCGTCAGGCAGTACAAGCCGGATGTCATCCATTCGCATCTGATCATCGCGAAGTTCGTGGCCCGCATGGTGTCGGCCGCGTACCGGCAGGCACTGGTCGTGTCACAGGTTCCCGGACTGGTGCATCTGCGGATCGCGCCCTTCCGGATCCTGGAACGGCTTTCGCTGCGCCGGGACGATCTGGTGCTCGGGTCGTGCCGGGCGATCGCGCGCCGCTACCAGGCCATGGGAGCGCGCTCGGTCGCGGTCAGCTACTACGGCTGCGACGTACACCGGTTCGATCCGGCCACCTCACCGGACGCGTTCCGCCGCGAGTTCGGCCTCACCGACGAGACGCCGGCTGTCGGCATGGTCGCCTACATGTATCCGAGCAAGGTACGGGAGTTCCGCGAGGTCGGTGTCAAGGGGCACGAGGTCTTCATCGACGCGGTGCCGCTGATCCTGCGTCAGCACCCCGAGGCCAGGTTCTTCGTGGTCGGTGACGAGCTGGTCGGCGACGGGGGCTACCGGCGCGAACTGGAACGCCGCGCCGCCCGGCTGGGCGTCGCCGACCGGCTCCGGTTCACCGGCTTCCGGTCCGACATCAGCTCGGTCATGGCCGGGCTGGACGTCCTGGTGAACCCGTCCATGGAAGAGTCCGCCTGCTATGCCGTGGTGGAGGCGTTGCTCATGCGCAAGGGTGTGGTGGCGACCGACGTCGGTGGCCTGCCGGACACCGTCCAGCACGGCCGCACCGGCCTGTTGATCCCGCCGGCCGATCCCCCGGCTCTGGCGCAGGCCGTGAACGCCCTGCTCGCCGATCCCGCAGCGCGTGCGCGCATGGCCGGCCAGGGCCGTGCACTCGTGCTCCGGCGGTTCGACATCGCCGAGACAGTCCGTCAGGTGAACGAGCTGTACCACCAGGCACTGGCCGCGCGAGGACGTCGCGGGTTCCGCCGCAGGGAGACGCCGGCGTGAAGGACAACAGGGCGTGGGCCGGGATGACGCTGGCCGGTATGGCGGGCAAAGCGGTACGCGATCTGCGGCGGCCCAGCTTCCCGGTCGACGTGACGACGCCGACGTGGGAGATGACGACCGACCGGCCGAGCAGGTACCCGCTGGACCTGCGGCCGATGACGGCCGGGAGCACGCTGGACCACGAGCGCGTGGTGGTGACCCGTGCCGCGACCGGCGAGACCTACCGCAACCCGGTCTCGGTCAGTCTGTATGCGCTCGCCCAGCACACCGGCGCACTCGCGGCAGGCCGGCACGGGGCCGCTCCGGAGGAACGGCCGCCGGGCGTCCAGGCCCTGCTGACCCAGGCCGCATGGCTGCGCGCCAGCCAGGACGGCAACGGCGGCTGGCGCTACCCGGTACCGGTGCCCCGGTACGGGGTGCGCCCGGGCTGGTACTCGGCCATGGCGCAGGGCCTGGCGGTGTCCGTGCTGCTGCGTGGGTACGCCACGACCGGCGAGCGGTCCTTTCTCGACGCGAGCGAGGGTGCGGTGGAACTCATGCTCCGGCCGCTGGACGCGGGCGGTTGCTCGCACTACGACCAACTGGGGCGCCCTTTCCCGGAGGAGTGCCCGTCGGACCCTGTCAGTCACATTCTCAACGGCGCCGTCTTCGCCCTCTTCGGTCTCTGGGAGCTGAGCCGGCATCAGAACCGCCTGCTCCACGAGGGCGTGGCGGACCGGCTCCGCGACGCGCTGCCCGCGTTCGACCTGGGGTACTGGACGAGGTATGACCTCCGGCATACGGCGCCCGCCAGTTTGGCGTACCACTGCCTGCACGTGGCGTTGCTGACCGCGGCCGGACGCGTACTCGCCGACCCGCGATGGCTGGCGGTGGCCCGCGCGTGGGACCGCTACACGCACAGTCCGGCCAGGCGGCTGCGGGCCGCGGTGGGGAAGGGCCGCTTCGTACTGAGGGAGCACCGTGCCCGGTCATGACCAGGCCCCGCGACCGCCGGGCAGGTGCGATGCGCCGGCCGCGCCGCTGCGCGTCGTCCTGCTGGCGTCGGCCACGTCGGCGCACACCCGGCGCTGGGCGGGCGATCTGGCCCTGCGGGGCCATGAGGTGACGGTCTGCAGCTGGCATGAGCCGGGCCAGGGTCCCGGTGGCTGGCGAGACGCCTGTGCCCCCGCGGGAGCGTGCCTGCCGTTGCGGGCCGTGCGCACAGCGCACTGGCTGCGCCGCGAGGTGAGCCGGGCGCGCCCGGATGTCATCCACGTCCATTCGCTCGGCGCGCACGGGGCGCTCTCCCTCCTGCTGCCGGCGCGCACGGCGGTACCGCTCGTGGTCACGCCGTGGGGCTCCGAACTGCGGGCGGCGGACCGGCATCCCGGCCGGGCGCTGGTCGCTCGGCTGGCGCTCCGGCGGGCCGCGCGCGTGGTCCCCACCTCCCGGGAGGTGGCCGAGCTGGTCGCGAGCCGGTACAGGGTCCCCCACCCACGGATCACGGTTCTTTCCTGGGGCGTACCAGACGCGCTGCTGGACGCCGGGTACGACGCCGATTCCCGGTCGACGCGCGTGAAGTACGGCATTCCGGCCGAAGCCACGGTCGTGCTGTCGGTCCGCAGCACCTCGGAGGTCTACCGGACACACGAGATCCTCGCGGCCTTCACCCGTGCCGCGCGAATCCGGCCCGACCTGTTCCTCGTGTTGCCGGTGGGCCACCAGCCGGCGCACGCCGCCGCCAGACGTGCGCAGCAGGAATATCTCGCGCTCTTGCGCACCCGAGCGCGAGATCTGGCCGGCCGGGTCGTCGTCATCGAGCAGCCACTCGGGCAGGCCGAGATGTTCAGCCTGATGTGCGCAAGCGAGGTGGCGATTTCCGTTCCCCGGAGTGACCAGCGCAGTTCATCGGTGCTCGAGGCGGCGGCTGCCGGGTGCCGGCTGCTGCTCACCGATATCGCGCCCTACCGGGAACTGGTGGCAGAGGGCCTGCTCGCGGATCTGCTGCCCGATCCGCTGGTCAGCTCGTTGGCCGACGCTCTCTCGAACGCGGAGCCGCTGGATGCGAACGATCGCCTGTCCAATCAGAAGCTGATGAGCCAGGCCGAGCGCGGCTCTGTGAAGGTCGCGGAACTCGAACGGCTGTACAGGGACGTGGCCCGCGCGGGCACGGCGTGATCACCGGAAGCCCTGGCGCCCGCTGCCGTTTCCATGGGCGGCGCGGCTGCGCTGCGGTGCCGGAACCAGGGCGACGCGGAACATCTTGGGCCAGAACTTGCCCGTCAGGAGGAACTGGTCCGTTCCGGGGACGGCCGCGATGCCGTTCAGGGCGGAGCCGGGGACGAGTTCGTCGGCGTGCAGGAGGCCCGATGCGTCGATGCTCGCCGTGACCGCACCGGTGCCGGGGTCGATGCGCACGATGCGTTCGGTGGGCAGCACGTTGGCGTAGACGCCGTGGCCGGCGCACTCCAGCTCGTTCACTCCCGTCACCGGCCGGCCGTCTTCGGTCACGGTGACGTCCGCCGTCTTCGCGAGGGTGCGCGGATCGCGGAAGGTCAGTAGTGCCGAGCCGTCGCTCGTCACCAGCTGCCGCTTGCCGCGGTCGTAGCAGATGCCCCAGCCCTCGTCGGGGTACGGGACGCGGCGCAGTTCCCTCAGCGTCGTCGCGTCCCGTTTGATGGCGATCCGGTCCCGCCAGGTCAGCTGCCACAAGGTCCTCCCCAGCAGGGTGATCCCCTCACCGAAGAGGGGAGCGGGAAGGCTCGTGTGCACCACGGGTGATGTGCCAGGGGGCCCTGACCGCACGGAGGACCGACCGGGCAGCCCGGTGCCCTCGTAGAGGGTGCCGCCGGCCATCTCCAGGCCCTCGGTGAACGATCGCGGGTCGTGGGGGAGGGTTTCGAGGACCTTCACCCGCAGGCGTTCGACCCGGTGGGGAGCGACCAGCGTGTGGCTTCGGTCGACGGCCGGAGCGGGGGAGACCGCTGCGGGGTCCCGCTGGGCCGCGAGCGGCTCCGATCGGGTGAGCAGCCCGGCGGCTGCGAGCCATCCGGAGCCGGTGACCAGGAGTGCCGCCATGACCGGCAGGGCGTGTCCCCATGCGCGACGACGGCCAGGCGCCCGATCACCGGAGCTGGTGCCGGACCAGCGGACGGCGTCCTGGCCTGGGCCGGGACGCCGGGGTTCCGCCGTGTGCACGTCCTGGTCTCTCAGGAACTGCGACGCCGGCGCACGACCAGCATCGTGCCGCCCCCCGCCATGAGCAGGGCGGTCGCGGTGCCGCCGATCACCAGGGCCTTGTCACTGCCCGTCGCCGCGAGCTTCTCGTCGTCGTGGACCGGGTGCGGGGAAGTCGACGACTCGACGCCTTCGGAGAGTGCGCGAGCAGCCTGGCGGGGGGTGCCGGCCTGTCCGCCGTTCCCGGCATGCTGCTCCTCGCCGTGGTGCCCGGGCCGGCCCGGGTGGTGGGGCGGCCGCGGGGTCGGGTTCACCCTGCCCCGCACGTAGATGCTGACGCCGACACTCACGTGGGGACGGTTCGAGGTGAGCCGGAAGACGTGCCAGCCGGTCACCGTGTTCGCCGGGATGGTCACGGTCCCCGCGACCGAGCCGTCGTACCGGGCCCGGAAGTGGCCGAGCACGACCGGGTGTGATTCGAGCAGCGCCGTGACGAGCGATCGGGGCCCGAACACGCCGGGGGTCGTGCTGAAGCTCAGCTGCTGCCCGGCTGTCACCGTGGTGGTGCTGACGGAAAGGGGCGGGGGCGGCGGTGGGTACGGCTGTGCCGCGGCGGCCTGCGCCCCGATCAGCGGTGCCGCGATGAGAAGGGCAGTCGATGCCGCGGACGCCAGAGCGGCCCGCCATCTGCGCGATGCTGTCATCTTCTTCGGTCTCCTCGGCTTGGGTCCGGGCCTGGGCGTGGGGCGGCCTCGACTCGGTGTGTGGACGCCAAGACCTGGATATCGGGAAAAAGCAGAACGTAACGACATTTGCTGGCCCAGTAGTGAAAGAAGCCACCGGATTGGGGGAGTCCCGGCCCACGCGGTGCGTTCGCAGGGGTCACCCGAAGGGCCGACGTCGGGGGTGGCTCCCTCGCTCCAAGACTCCGAGTCCCTATGGTCGATGCGTTCATCGGGAACAGAAAGCCCAATTCGGGCGGTTCCCTCAGTCCCGTGAGGGGTGCAGCTTGGATTTCCAAGGATTCCTGAAGGCTCTCGCCAGGCGCTGGCCGACGGTTCTGGTCTGTCTGGTTCTCGCGGTCGGGGCGGCACTCGCCGTCACCAGCGTGAGCACCCCTGTCTACGAGGCGAGGACACAGCTCTTCGTCGCCACCCGCACGGGTGACAACACCGTCGATCTGAACCAGGGACAGACGTTCTCGCAGGCGCGTGTGCAGTCGTACGCCGAAATCGTGAGGACCCGTCAGGTCACCGCTGCCGTGGTGAAGAATCTGCGGCTGCGCACCACCCCGGAGGAGCTGGCGTCCCGGATCACCGCCGTCGTACCGCTCAAGACCGTGCTCATCGACATCACCGTCCAGGACACCGTGCCCCGGCGCGCGGCGCGCATCGCCAACGCCGTGGCCCAACGGTTCAGCGCGGTCGTCGAGCGGTTGGAGACCCCCAAGCGGCCGGCCCGCTCGACGCCGTCCGAGACGGGTGACAAGGCCGGGGAGGCCGAGCCCGCCTCCCCGGTCTCCCTGGGCGTCACCGAGGAAGCCGTCGTCCCCACCACTCCGACGTCACCCCGCCCCGCGCTGAACCTGGCGGCGGGCGTGGCCTGTGGGCTGCTGCTCGCTGCCGGACTGGTCGCCCTCCGCGAGACGCTCGACACCACGTTCAAGACGAGCGAGGCACTGGGCGCGTTCGTCGCCCTGCCCGGTCTCGGTGCCATTCCCTACGACAGGAACGCCCCGAGGCAGCCGCTGGTCAATGCCGACGGGCACTCCAAGCGCGCCGAGGCGTTCCGCAAGCTGCGCACCAACCTGCAGTTCTCGCAGGTCGACGACCCGCCGCGCATCATCGTGGTGACGAGCTCGGTGCCCGGTGAGGGCAAGACGAACACCGCGATCAACCTCGCCCTCTCGCTCGCCGAGGCCGGCGTCTCCACCTGCCTGGTGGACGGCGATCTGCGCCGCCCGTGCGTGGCGCCGACGTTCGGCCTCGTCCAGGACGCGGGCCTGACCACGGTGCTCATCGGGCAAGCCCGTGTCGAGGACGTGATGCAGCAGGTCGCCGGCGGCCTGTCGGTGCTCGCCAGCGGTGCCGTGCCGCCGAACCCGGCGGAACTGCTCGCCTCGGCGCGCATGGACGAGGTGCTGCGGGAACTCGCCGGCATGTACGAGGTCGTGATCGTCGACACCGCACCGCTGCTGCCGGTCGCCGACACCCTGGGGCTCGCCTCTCTCTGCCAGGGTGCGCTGCTGGTCGTGCGGGCCGCCAAGACGAACCGGGACCAGGTGCGCACCGCCACCGAATCGCTGGAACGCGTGGGCGTCCGCGTGCTCGGCACCGTGTTCAGCATGGCTCCCGTTCCCAAGGGCGGCCGTTATGGCCGGTACGGCTACGGGCAGTACGGTGAGCTGCCCGCTCCGCGTATGTCGGCGATCCAGGAGGCACCGGCCGCCTCGGCGGGAACGCCTCCCGCGGACGGAACATGACTCGGATCCTGTTCGTCTGCACGGGCAACGTGCACCGCTCGGTGCTCGCCGAGCGCCTGCTGGCGGCGAGACTGCCGCCAGGTTCGGCCCTGCGGCCGGAGAGCGCCGGCACGGAGGCGTGGCACCGTTCCCCCATGGAGGACACCACCCGGGCGATTCTGGAGGAGCTGGGCGGTGACGGCGCAGGATTCGTCTCCCGCCCGCTCACCGCACAGCTGATGGCGGGTGCTGCGCTGGTCCTCGGGCTCGCGCGTGAGCACCGGGAGGCGGCCGTTCGTCTCGTGCCGGCGGCGATGCGGCGCTGCTTCACCCTCAAGGAGTTCGTGCGGCTCGCCGAAGGGGGAGGCGCGGGGGGCGGCGGGGGCGACGCCGGCGGAGCGGGGGGCAGGGGAAGATTCGAGGCCGTGGTAGCGGCGGCGGCCACCCGCCGCGGCGCCATGGCCCCGGTCCCGTCGGCCCAGGACGACATCCCGGACCCCTGGGACAGGCCCCGTGAGGAGCTGTACGAGTGCGCCCTGGAGATCGACAGGGCGGTGAGCGGACTGGTCCGGCTGTGCGGGACGCATTAGTACTCCAGCCGGACTTCCAGGTCGACGGCTCGGCAGCGGGGAGTGCAGCGGGCGTGCGGTGGCCGCGGGGTGGTTTTGCCGCCGTCGCATGACCGCGCCGACGCGGCCCGGCCGCCGGGAGCACGACACCGGCACGGCCGAGGTGAACACGGAGCCCCGCCGGCATCCCCGGCACCTTCCTGCCTGCCGTGCACGGGCTCGTCAGGCCGGGGCGTTGCGCTGCACCGGGCGATGGTGCTCAGGCCGAGTCGTTGAGCAGCCGGGAGAGATGGTCGCGCCCGGCGTCCAGCAGGCCGGGCAGCGGGGCGGCGGCCTCGTACCACCGCTTCTCGTACTCCCAGCACAGCCAGCCGTCCCAGCCGTTGCGGGAGAGCACCTCCACGCACTCGGCCAGCGGCAGCACCCCGGCGCCGAGCGGCAGCGGGGTGGTGTCGTCGGCGGAGGCGATGTCCTTGACCTGGATGTAGCCGAGGAACGGGGAGAGCGCCGCGAAGCTGTCCGAGGGCTGCTCGCCGCCCAGCCAGGTGTGCATGACGTCCCACAGGGCGCCGACCTGACGGTGGCCGACCAGGCCGAGGACTCGCATCGCGTCGGCGCCGGTGCGGTGCGAGTCGTGGGTCTCCAGCAGGATGCGCACGCCCGCGTCGGTGGCGTACTCCGCGGCCGTGCCCAGCCGCCGCGCGGCCGTCGCGTCGGCCTCCTGCGCGCTCTGCCCCTCCGCGCCGCCGGGGAAGACCCGGATGTACGGGGCGCCCAGGTCACGGGCGAGGTCGAGCAGGGCACGCAGCTCGGCCAGGACGGGTTCGTCGTCGCCCGGCGCGGCGACCCGTGCGTACCCCGCCAGTCCCAGGACCTCGACACCGGCCGCCTTCAACGCGGCGGCCGCGTCGGCCCGCTCGCCCGGCCCGAGACCGGGATGCACCGGCTCCTCCGGGTGGGCGCGCAACTCGACACCGTGATAGCCGTGCTCGGCCGCGAGCCGCAGGACGTCGGCCAGGGGCAGGCCGGGGACACCGAGGGTGGAGAACGCCAGCTTCATGTCATCGGACAGTACCCCGCACCCCCGCCGGTGACTCCCCTTGATCCTGCGGCGTCGCGTACACGCACACCTGGGCGCCCGCCGGCCCGGCCGTCGTGGACACCAGCTCGAAGGTGCTCTTCGTCCCGTCGTCCGGGAAGATCGACTTGCCGCCGCCGAGGATGACCGGGGACACGATCAGCCGCAGCTCGTCGACCAGGCCCTCGGAGAGGAGCGTGCGGGCGAGGGTGGGGCTGCCCATGACCAGCAGGGTGCCGCCCTCGCTCTCGCGCAGCTTGCGCAGGTGGGTCACGGCGTTCTCGCCCGGGATGCGGGTGGTGTGGGCCCAGGTCAGGTCCTCGTCGCGGAGGGTGCTGGTGACGACGTACTTCCGGATGGCGTTGATCCGGTCGGCGAAGGGGTCCCCGGCCCGCTCGGGCCACGCCGCCGCCATCGTCTGCCAGGTACGCCGTCCGTACAGCAGCGCGTCCGCCTGTTCAAGCGCCGCGTCGAAGGCCCCGCCGACGACCTCCGGGTCGAAGAAGGGGTGGCTCCAGCCGCCGTGCGCGAACCCGCCGTCGGTGTCCTCCTGCGGGCCGCCGGGGGCCTGCACGACGCCGTCCAGGCTGATGAACTCGGTGATGACGATGCGCATGGCGCTCGCTCCTGATTCTCGTTCGGGCGCTGACGGCAGAAGAGACCGGCGGACGGTGCGGAAATCATCGGCCCGGGAGAAGAAAACAGCACCGGGTTGTGTACCTGCTCGTGAGGAGGTCCTGCGCGTCCCACTCCGTACGCGTCCCACCCCGCACGAGCCCTACCCCTCAGGACGCCCGAGGCACCCCCGTGGAGCCCCGCACCATCAACTCGCCCCGCACCGACGCGATGCCCCCGGGCGGCGGCTCCTCCCGCCCCATCGCGATGCGCCCGGCCCGTGCCCCCGCCTCCGCGAGCGGCAGTCGTACCGTCGTCAGCGACGGCACCGCGTCGATGCTGAAGGGCAGGTCGTCGAAGCCGGCCACCGACACGTCCTGCGGGATCCGCAGCCCCGAGTCCCGCAGGGCCGCGCAGGCGCCGAGGGCGACGGAGTCGTTCGCGGCGACGACGGCGGTCAGCGACGGGTCGCGGCGCAGCAGCTCCAGCGTGGCCTCGTAGCCGGACTGCCGGTCGTAGCGCCCGTGCACGGTCCAGCGCGGGTCCTCCGCTATGCCGTGCGCGGCCAGCGCGGCCCGGTGGCCCTCCAGGCGGTGGCGGGTGGTGGTGCGCTCCTCGGGGCCCGCGATGTAGCCGAGCCGCCGGTGGCCGAGGCCGATCAGGTGCTCGGTGAGCTCCTGCCCGCCCCCGCGGTTGTCGAAGGTCAGCGCGATCGCCCCGGTGTCCGGTGCGGGCGGCCGCCCGCACAGCACGACCTTCGTCCCGGCGTCCACCAGCTTGCGCGTCTTCGCGGCCATCGCCGCCTGGTGCGCCGCGTCCTCGATGGCCCCGCCGGTCAGCACGACCGCCGCCGCCCGCTGCCGCTGCAGCAGGGTCAGATACGTCAGCTCACGCTCCGGGGAGCCGCCCGTGTTGCACACCACCGCGAGTCTCTCGCCGCCCGCGCGCCCGCCCGGACCCCCGATCTCGGACTGGATCGCGCTCGCCATGATCCCGAAGAACGGGTCGGCGATGTCGTTCACCAGGATGCCGACGAGGTCGGAGGTGGCCGCGGCGAGCGCGCTCGCGGGTCCGTTGAGCACGTAGTCCAGCTCGTCCACGGCCTTCAGCACCCGCTCGCGGGTGGAGGCGGCCACGGGATAGTTCCCGTTCAGCACGCGCGACACCGTCGCGGGGGAGACCTGCGCGCGGGCCGCCACGTCCGCCAGGGTCACCGTCATCTCGTCGTCCTCCGGTCAGGCATTTCGTCGTACGCCCTCGTACACACCCGGGCACACGGCCCTGGTTCCTCTTCCACCCACCCGGGCTCAGGGCCGGACCCAGGCCATGGCCACGGTTCCGAGGAGACCTTACGGCCCGCGGGCCCCGGTTGTTCGCTCCCTCGAACAACTCTCCCTCGCAGTGGTCTTGTCCAGAGCGCTGTGCAGAGGCTAGCTTCTTACACATAGAAAGCGCTTGCTGTATCGCTCACCTGTGAACCCGGCCGGGACGGGGAAGGCTCCTCCCAGCGGTTGCGCCGGTGGCGCCTATGAAGGGACTGACGTGACACGCAAGACGGTGCGTATCGCCATGAACGGCGTGACCGGGCGCATGGGCTACCGCCAGCACCTGGTCCGCTCCATCCTGGCCATCCGGGAGCAGGGCGGCCTCGACCTCGGCGACGGCACCGTGCTGTGGCCGGAGCCGATCCTGGTCGGCCGCCGCGAGCACGCGCTCCGGGCGATGGCCGAACAGCACGGCCTGGAGCACGTCTCGACGGACCTGGACGCGGTCCTCGCCGACGACACGGTCGACATCTACTTCGACTCCCAGGTCACCTCCGCCCGCGAGGACGCCATCAAGAAGGCCGTCGCGGCGGGCAAGCACATCTACACCGAGAAGCCCACCGCCACCGGCCTCGACGGCGCCCTGGAGCTCGCCCGCCTCGCCGAGCAGGCCGGCGTCAAGCACGGCGTCGTCCAGGACAAGATCTTCCTGCCGGGCCTGCTGAAGCTGAAGCGCCTCATCGACGGCGGCTTCTTCGGCCGGATCCTCTCCGTGCGCGGCGAGTTCGGCTACTGGGTCTTCGAGGGCGACTGGCAGCCCGCCCAGCGCCCGTCGTGGAACTACCGCGCCGAGGACGGCGGCGGCATCGTCGTCGACATGTTCCCGCACTGGGAGTACGTCCTGCACGAGCTGTTCGGCCGCGTGACGTCGGTCCAGGCCCTGGCCACCACCCACATCCCGCAGCGCTGGGACGAGAACGGCAAGCCCTACGACGCCACCGCCGACGACGCCGCGTACGGCATCTTCGAGCTGGAGGGCGGCGCGATCGCGCAGATCAACTCCTCCTGGGCGGTCCGCGTCAACCGCGACGAGCTGGTCGAGTTCCAGGTCGACGGCACGGAGGGCTCCGCGGTCGCGGGCCTGAGGAACTGCCGGGTGCAGCACCGCTCCGCCACCCCCAAGCCGGTGTGGAACCCCGACATCCCCGCCACCGAGGTCTTCCGCGACCAGTGGCAGGAGGTCCCGGACAACGGCGAGTTCGACAACGGCTTCAAGGCACAATGGGAGCTGTTCCTCAAGCACGTCTACGCCGACGCGCCCTACCACTGGGACCTGCTGGCCGGCGCCCGCGGTGTGCAGCTGGCCGAGCTGGGCCTGAAGTCCTCGGCCGAGGGCCGCCGTCTCGACGTACCGGAGATCACGCTGTGACGATCCACCTCCCCGACGCCACCGGCGCCCTGCGGGTCTACGAGCCGCGCACCGAGCCCCTCGCCCTCACGCCCGGCGCCCCCTTCACCTCCCGCACGGTCTTCTCGGCGGCGCACGTCGTCGCCGACCCCTACGCGGACGTCTCGCCCGACTCGCCCGCCGCCGTCGACTGGGACGCCACCCTCGCCTTCCGCCGCCACCTGTGGTCCCACGGGCTCGGCGTCGCCGAGGCCATGGACACCGCCCAGCGCGGCATGGGCCTGGACTGGGCGGGCGCGGCGGAACTGATCCGCCGGTCCGCCGCCGAGGCGAAGGCGGTCGGCGGCCGTATCGCCTGCGGGGTGGGCACGGACCAGATCAGCGCCGGGACGCTGGAGGAGGTCCGGGCTGCGTACGAGGAGCAGCTCGCGGTCGTGGAGGAGTCCGGCGCCCAGGCGATCCTGATGGCCTCCCGCGCGCTCGCGGCGGCCGCCCAGGGCCCCGAGGACTACCTGGAGGTCTACGGCCACCTGCTGCGCCAGGCCGCCGAGCCGGTGATCCTGCACTGGCTGGGCCCCATGTTCGATCCGGCCCTGGAGGGCTACTGGGGCTCCGCCGACCTGGACGCGGCGACGCGCACCTTCCTGGAGGTGATCGCGGCCCACCCCGACAAGGTCGACGGCATCAAGGTCTCCCTGCTGGACGCCGAGCGGGAGATCGACATCCGCCGCCGCCTCCCGGAGGGGGTGCGCTGCTACACCGGCGACGACTTCAACTACCCCGAGCTGATCGCGGGCGACGACCAGGGCTTCAGCCACGCTCTGCTGGGCATCTTCGACCCGCTGGGCCCGCTGGCGGCCCAGGCGGTACGGGTCCTGGACACCGGTGACGTCACGGGCTTCAGGGCCCTGCTCGACCCCACGGTCGGCCTCTCCCGCCACCTCTTCCAGGCCCCGACCCGCTTCTACAAGACGGGCGTGGTCTTCCTGGCCTGGCTGGCCGGCCACCAGTCGCACTTCACCATGGTCGGCGGCCTGCAGTCGGCCCGTTCCCTGCCGCACTTCGCCAGGGCCTACGAACTCGCCGACGGCCTCGGCCTGTTCCCCGACCCGAAGCTGGCGGAGGAGCGCATGAAGACCCTGCTGAGCCTGTACGGAGTGACCCGGTGACGCCCGAGGACCTGGCCCGCTTCTCCATCAACCAGATGACGGTGAAGCAGCTGTCGCTGCCCGAACTGGCCGATGAATGCGGCCGGCTGGGCATCCGCCACGTGGGCCTGTGGCGCGAACCGGTCCAGTCGTACGGCCTGGAGGCCACGGCCAAGCTGGTGCGCGACGCGGGCCTGACGGTCACCACCCTGTGCCGCGGCGGCTTCTTCACGGCCGTCGACCCGGCCGAGCGCGCCGCCGCCCTGGCCGACAACCGCCGCGCCGTCGAGGAGGCGGCGACGCTCGGCACGGACACCCTCGTCCTGGTCTCCGGCGGCCTGCCGGCCGGCTCCAAGGACCTCCACGCAGCCCGGGAACGCATCGCGGACGCCCTGGCGGAGCTCGGCCCGTACGCGGAACAGCACGGCGTGCGCCTGGCCATCGAGCCGCTGCACCCGATGTACGCCGCGGACCGCTGCGTGGTGTCCACCCTCTCCCAGGCCCTGGACCTCGCCGAGCGCTTCCCGGCCCACCAGGTCGGCGTCACCGTGGACACCTACCACATCTGGTGGGACGACACGGCCCCCGCCCAGATCGCCCGGGCGGGCGCGACCGGCCGCATCCACACCTTCCAGCTCGCCGACTGGACGACCCCCCTGCCGGAGGGCGTCCTGACCGGCCGCGGCCAGATCGGCGACGGCGCGATCGACATGCGCGAGTGGAAGGGGTACGTGGAGGCCGCCGGCTACACCGGCCCGATCGAGGTGGAGCTGTTCAACGACGGGTTGTGGGCACGCGACGGCAGGGAGGTGCTGGCGGAGACGGCACGGCGGTTCGTGGCCCACGCCGGCTGACGCACGGGGCCGGCAGGGCCTGCGGGTCAGGTGCCGCTGCCGGCCGCCGTGTCCGGGTCGGTCATCGCCAACGCCGCCAGATCCAGAAACGCCCGAGCCGTACGGGACTTGAGGCGGGTCAGATCGACGGGTCCGTGGTCGGCCAGTTGCGGGTCGTAGGGGACGACCACGGCGTCGGGGTACCGGTCCAGTCTGCTCCGGCGGACGGCATCGGTCGGCGACTGGTTCACGGCGCCGAGCCGCGCGGCGACGACCACGCGGTCGGCGAGGGTTCCCCAGCCCCTTGAGCGCAGGTTGTCGAGGATCCGCCGGACGGCCTCCACGGAGTCCTCCCGGGCCATGCAGCAGACGATCAGCTGGTCGGTGTGCTCCAGCACCACGTCGG
Source organism: Streptomyces sp. NPDC052682 (assembly GCF_040678435.1). NCBI lineage: Bacteria > Bacillati > Actinomycetota > Actinomycetes > Kitasatosporales > Streptomycetaceae > Streptomyces > Streptomyces sp. NPDC052682. The sequence continues at coordinate 357,879 of NZ_JBFATS010000004.1, forward strand.
CGGACGCGTCCAGCCGGGGCGCGGCCCAGTCGGTCAGCACGACGGGGTAGTGCCGGGTCACCAGCGCCATGACATGGCGGTACTCCTCGGCGTAGGCGGGACTCGGCGCGGTCCGCAGGGCACGGTGGGCGAGCACCTCCAGGCCGGAGTCGCCGAGGACGCGGGTGCGGCTGCGGACCGCCTCGTAGGGGGCGTCCAGCGGCAGCCGGGTGAGGGTGCGCGGCGAGGCGTACGCGTCCGGCGGCAGGTGCACGTGCAGGTCGCCGGCCGCGGGCGCCCCGTCGAGAGCCAGCGCCGCCTGCCGGCGGAGGGCGACGAAGAGCGCGCCCAGGACGACGGTCGTGGTGACCCGGCCGGAGTTCGGCTGGGCACCGACCACGGTAAGGCGCCGGCAGTGCGCGAGGGGGCGTTCGACGGCAGCCAGTTGGGCGGTGCGGCCACGGCCGCCGAGGACACCGAAGGACGGTCGTCGGCGAACGGGTACGGGCAGGCCCGCGTTGGCGGGGGGCCTCACCCCCACGAGTCGTTGCCGCGCGGGAGGAGCCGCGCCGGGCACCAGCGGCGGTGCCTGGGCCGCGCGGCGTTCGGTGGCGGGCTCCCCGGGCCCCGGTGTCCGTCCCTCCCGCATCGCCTGCGCGATCGCCACGTACTGCCCCAGCCTGTCCGCCACCTCACCCGCGAGCGGACGCGCCCCCGGGTCCGGATCCAGACACCGCAGCACGAGGTCCCGCAGCGGTCGCCAGGTGTCGCCCGACCACAGGTGCATCCCCTCCGGCAGCCCCGGCAGCGGTGCGCGCGGGCGGGTGCTGACCAGCCGGAGCAGCTCGCCGAGCGCCCGGATGTTGTCCTCGCGGGTCGGCGCGGTGCCGCTGCCGTGGAACTCGCCGTCGACGGCACAGTCCGACAGGCCGGTGAGCAGCACCGTACGCTCCAGAACCACCACCGCGTCCGGGGAGAGGTCGGCCGGCACCAGGCCGTTGAGGTGGCAGATGCTCACCGCGCCGGCCAGGTGCCAGCCCAACTGGAGGCTGGTGATCAGGTCGAAGGCGCCGACCTGCTCCGGGCCGGTGTAGGCCAGCAGATCGCTCAGGCGGGGCGGCTGCGCGTGCGCACCGCCGGCCGACGGGAAGAGCTGTACGGCGATCCACGGGGGCGTGTCGTCCAGGCCGGTGGCGAGGAGGGCGGGGGCGTAGCGGCCGTTCATCCGCCGCAGCGCCTCCGCCTCGGTGGCCAGCAACCGGGCGGTGGACGCGGGCCGTTCGGGCCGGGGGGTGCGCACCGCCACCTCCTCACCCCAGGCGTCCCGGCCGAGATACACGATCGTGCGGGCGCCGGTGCGCCGGCCGTGCAGTGAGTACGGGCCGAGGACGGTGGGGTCCTGCGGTCCGAGCGGATGCCACACCGGGGGCCGTGTGATCCGCTGCGGCGCTGTGGCGGCCGGGCCCGGCACGCTCACCCCGAAGCGGGCCATGAGCCGCCGTTCGACCGCTGTGAAGGACGGGAAAGCGGCAGGCAGTGTGTCCGCGCCGTCCGGGTGGGCGAGCCAGGCGGGAAAGTCCGGGGAGCGGCCGGCGAGCCGCTCCAGGCGGCGGCCGATGCGGCGGCTGGTGCGCAGCAGTTCGCCGCTGGGCACGGTGTCCAGCAGGGCGGTCTTGCTCTCCTCGGTGAAGTCGAAGACGCGGTGCTTGGCGGGCAGCGGCCCGGGCACCGGCGCCGGGGAGGGGCGCAGGAGACCGCCGAGGAAGACCTCCGCCAGATGCGTCGTCCTGGCCTGCCAGGGCACGGCCGACTGCACCAGGCGCATCACCGGCACGGACACCGGCGAGACGGCGGCCAGGTGGGCGGCGAGACGGTATGCCTCCGGGGAGGCGGCGTCCCGGAAGTGCTGGAGGCTGCCCACCTCGCGGGGCGCGGTGACGGGCCCGTGCCGCCGGGGGCGGCCCAGCAGGGGCAGCTCCACGGTGGTGCCCGGCGAGGTCAGCAGCTCCGCCCAGGCGCGCAGCGCGGGGGCGGTGGGCTCCAGGACCGGGATCGGTACGCCGGTGAACTCGGCCAGTTCCCGCGGCAGGACGGGGTCGGTGATCTGCCAGGACGTGCTGGGGCCGCCCGGGCGGCGTGTGGTGGCCTGCCAGCGGTCCGCCTGGATGCCCGAGCCTTCCCACAGTGCGGGCGGCAGGGTGTGCAGCACGGCCACCGGACCGGCGGACGCCCACTGGAGCAGGACGTCGTGCACGGCTCCGGTGTGCCAGCCGGACCCCATGCCGTCGCTGACGACCAGGACCAGGGTCTGCGCGGAGGGATCGAGCAGCGTGGTGGGGGACAGCACCGAACTGTCCGGGTCGAAGGGATGACCGCGCAGCACGGGGCCGCCGGGGGTGCGGGTGTCGATGCCGCGGACCTGGATCGAGCGGAACGCGCCGAGCCGGTGCAGGGTGGTCAGCAGCTCGGCCGTCAGGCGGTGCCACAGCAGCATCGACAGCCCGTCGTCGATGACCACGACGGCGTTGAGCCAGCGTTCCCGGGTGGGGCGCAGCACCACGTCGGGCAGCCGCGTCTCGGCCAGCTGGGCCGCCGTGGCCGCCTCGTCGAGCTCGCGCAGCCGGGGGCTGGGCCGCTTCCGCTTCAGCGGGCGCAGGGCCCGGCCGATCGCCAACTCGTCGCGCAGTGCCTTCTCCTCCGGCACCAGCAGGGGCAGGGCCGGCGGGCCCGGGTCCGCCGGCGGCGGAGGCTGCGGCAGGTCGGGCAACGGCGGGGGCAGCGAGGCCGCGTGCAGTTCCGAGGTGGTCAGCTCCGGCAGGCCGGCACCGGCGGGCGGGCGGCCGGGCTGGTCGGCCTCCTCCCCCTCCTCCTCTTCGGCCTCCCGCCGGGGCGGTTCGGGCGGTGCGGCGGACTGCGCACGCCTGAGGGCCCGAGTCAGCGGCAGGTCCGGGGCGCCCTCGGGCAGCCGGCCGGCCAGCCACAGCATGTCCAGCACCTCATGGGCGTCGAGAGGCGGGCCGAGCTCGCCCCCGACGCCCCGCAGAGCCCCGTTGATCACCCTCAGCACGGACCCGAGCGGGTCACCTCCGGCGTTCCCGCGGGGGCCGCCGGCGCGGGCCGTGTCCTCCTGCCTCCCGCGGTCGGCGCCGGCCCCGTCCCCCTCCCGCACCGCTCACACCGTTCCGGTCAGCTGGTGCAGTACGGCGTCCAGAAGGCCGTCGGCGTCCAGGTCGACTCCGCCGGCGCGCAGGAAGACGGCGTTGAGGAGCTGGTCGGTGGCGAGTTCGCCGGGGGCCCGGCGCCGGAGGAAAGCCTGCAGCAGGTCGTCGGCCTCGGCGAGGATCTCCGGACCGAGATGCGCGGCGACGATGGCGCGCAGGCGTTCCTCGTCGGGCATCGGCAGATCCAGGCGGATGCAGCGGCGCAGGAAGGCCGGCGGGAAGTCCCGTTCGCCGTTGCTGGTGATGACGACGACGGGGAACTCGGTGCACTGCACCTGGCCCCGGCGCACGGTCACCGTGCCGCGGTGGTCCGCGGTGAGCACCTGGACCTCGGCCATCTCCTCGGGCAGCCGCGCCAGTTCGGTGATCTCGAAGAACCCCTCCTCGAACACGGTCAGCAGGTCGTTGGGCAGGTCCACGTCGCCCTTGTCCATCTCGTCGACCAGGAGCGCGCGCGGCGTGTCGTGGGGTGCCAGAGCCGTGCCCAGCGGTCCGAGCCGGACGAAGGTGCCGATGGAGGGCTCCGGCTCACCCCGGTCCCTGCTCAGGGTGGTCTCCCGGAGCCGGCCGATGGCGTCGTACCGGTACAGGGCGTCCTGCACGCTGGAGCGGCTGTTGACCGGCCAGCGCAGTACCTCGCCGAGGCTGAGCTCATGGGCGATGGCCCGGGCCAGGGAGGACTTGCCGGTCCCCGCGGGGCCGGTCACCAGCAGCGGCCGGCGCAGGTGCAGCGCCGCGTTGACGATGTCCGCGTGCTCCTGCGCGATCAGGTACGGCAGCGGCGAGGGCGTCCGGCCCGGGGTGCGGAAGCGGCGCCAGGGCGGGGCCGCCGGCATGGCGACCGACCGCGGTACCCCGTCCCCGCGGAAGATCCGCCAGTCACCGTTGGCCGCCGCCGTCACGCGCGCCTCCGCGAGGTCCCCATCCGTCCTGCCCTCCACCCGACTCTGCTCGTCGCTCATGCGGTTTCCTGAGGTTCGGCCAGATGCAGCCGCGGCACGGCGCGGTTGGGGTCCGACCAGGCCACCACGGGCTTGCCGGAGTACTCCTGCGGGCGTCCCAGGCTCTTGGCCCGGTACGCCCGCACGCTCTCCGGCACGTCGCGTACGGGTACGGCGGACAGCCGCGCCACCGCGTGCGAGCGCGGCCGGCCGTCGTCGCGGTCCCAGACCACCACGGGCACCCCCATCATCAGGCACGTCTGCACGATCACGTCACGCGAGCGAGGGGGGACGTCCACGGAGACCCGGACGACGTCCTTGTCTCCCAACAGGGCGCCATAGACCTCACTCCTGCCCAGGCCGGGGTTGTCGAACGTCAGGGACAGCCCGGTGTCGAGAAGTCTCCAGCGGTGGCGCCAGTCGGGATGGAAACGCTCGTGGCGGTGCAGGAGTTCCGGGCTGGTGACCACCACGGGATATTCGGCGCCCAGCACGCTGGGCAGGTCGTCCGGGATTCCGCAGGACGCGTCGGCACCGGACCCGAGCCACTCGTCGACGGGCAGGTTCAGCCCTTCCCGGTCGACGTGCAGCTCCAGTACCGGCCGCCCGCTGTCGGGGGCCGTCTTGTGCAGCGAGTGCAGGATCCGCAGGAGTTCGCCCGCCACCCCCTCGGCGGAGTGCACCGCCTCGCCGTTCACCGAGGTCTGCCGCGGTCCGGTGCCGTCGTCGCACCACACCCGCAGCCGGTAGCGGTCCGCGCCGGCCCGGTCCAGCCGGGCCAGCACCCGCGCGGGGGCGGTCCGCTCGCGCTGGGCCCTGGCCCATTCCTCCGCGTCCGAACGGCGTTCGGCGAGGGACGTGGCGGGAACGCCCAGGCGGTCGATGACACCGTTCGCCCACAGGCGCAGCTCGCTGCGCGGTCTGGACGGGCACACGGCCGCGAGGTACTCGATCACCCGCAGCAGCCCGGGCACCCGCATCCCGTCCGCGTCGGTACGGCTGTCGCCGGGCAGTTGCTCGAGGTGGTCGAGCAGTCCGGCCACCGTGTCGCCGCCCGGGTAGGGCACGGCCAGGGGCAGCGCGGCCCGCACGACCTCGGGCAGCCGGGCCCGCAGCGATCGGGGAAGGTCGTCCAGGATGCGGGTGAGCCTGCGGTGCTCGCGCAGCGACAGCAGTCTCGGCACGGGGGACAGCCGGCCGGCCGCGACCAGTTCGGGTATGACGGCCGGATAATGGCGGCGCAGCACGCCGATCAGCGCGGCCAGCGCCCTCGGTTCGGTCACCAGGAAGCCCGCGAACTCCTCCGGAGTGGGGGCGGCGACGTCGCTCTGACAGCCGTATCCGCACGTGGTGGCCACCGCGCGGGCGTGGTCACCCAGCAGCGAGGGCGAGGGGAAGGCCCGCTCCAGCAGGTCGACCAGCAGCGGCAGCGCGGGATCGTCCGGGTCGGCCTCCCGCGTCTCGAACAGCTCCGTCGCGCCCACGGTCCGCAGTTCCGCCTCGATGCGCTGCCAGGGGATGCCCCAGCTGCGGCGCGCGATGTGCTGCGGGGAGTACGGCAGCGGCCGCCCCGTCACCGCGTCGGCGGGCGGCATGATGGCCCCGGCCACGATGCCCACCACCGCGTCGTCCTGCACCGACCACAGCGGCCCGCCGCTGAAGGAGGGACCGATGGGCATACCGGTGGGCTCCCCGTCGACGTACCCGATCTCCTCGTCGCAGGTCTTCACCCGGCCGTCGGCGAAGGAGCGGTTCAGGGCTTCGCTGTGCCAGGCGCGCAGCAACTGGCCGGCCTCCATCCGCAGCCAGCGCGGCGGCGTCACGACGCGTCCCGGCAGCGTCTCCAGCCGCAGCACCGCCAGGTCACCCAGCCACTCGTGGTCCTCGCCCATCCGCACCCCGACCGACCCGTCCCTGCGCCGCGGCGGCACCCAGTAGGCCACGCGGCTGTCGTAGCGGGTGGTGGTGGCGGACCCGTGCAGCACGACCCGCACCTTGTGGTCGAGGGGCGGCCGGTGGTCGAACGGCGCCCGGCCCAACGCGTCGTTGACCACATGGGCGCAGGTCAGCAACTGGTCCGGCGTCACGAGCACACCTGCCCCGACACTCGTGCCCTCGGCGGAGTGCAGCACCGAGACCACGCACTGCCGGGGATCGGCCGCGGGTGACCTGCCGTTCTTCAGGAACCACCCCATGCATCAGTCCGCGGTGGACGCGGGCTGCCAGGTGGCCGACACGGTCAGATGCGCCTGGCCGTTCCCGCCCACGATGCCGAGCTTGAGGTCATGGCCCACCTGTACGCCGAAGGTCACGCTCACCTCGTGCGGTGGGCGCTCCGAGGCCGCCACCGCGTCGTGCACCTCCTGGAGGAACGGCCCGAGCGGGCGCAGCGTGCTGCGCAGGGTCTCGAGCGCGCGGGAGGCAGCCGCCCGGCCCCCACGGGACACCGGCACGGTGTGCCCCATTCCCTCGGGAAGACCGGCGACCGGCGGCTCTGCCCCGGACGCGGGGGCGTCCCCCGGAGCGAGCTGGAACCGCACCAGCGTGCCGTCCCTGAGTTGGAGTTCACTGAAGTCCGCCACATGGGCCATTGTGCCGATCAGCGGCCGAGGGGACGGGCTGTTCGGTGAGATCCGGGCACGAGGGAGCGGTGGGCGTCCCCGGCGAGGTGATCGTGCACCGACGGAAAGAACCCGGAAAGAATTTCTTACCGAGGTGTGCAACCCTTCCCGCACTCCGCGTGTCATACATGGCGTCAGAGCTTCTCGGCGGGGGATCCGGGGGGATCGCGGGGGGTCTGACAGGGGAGGGAAACCCGAGGGGGCCCGGTCGACGGACCGGGCCCCCTCGAAGCTTGTCAGCGACCTCGGCCACCTCCAGCGCGCGTCAGAAGAAGACCCCGCACCGCAGCAGCACGTTCGCGTACGGCCGTGCCTCACCGGTCCGTACCACGAGCCGCGCCCCGGCCGACAGTTCCTTCAGCCGCTCGTGGGGGACGAGGTCCAGCGACGGGAAGCGCTCCGCCAGCAGCCCGGCCGCCGCCGCGTTGGCCTGCCGTACCTCGCTCGCCGCCGTCGCCCCCTCGACCACCAGCTCCGCGAGCAGACCGTCCAGCACCTCGGCGAAGGACGGCACCCCGGCCCGGAAGGCCAGGTCCACCACGCGCGGCCCGTCGGGTATCGGCATGCCCGCGTCGCACACCAGCACCCCGTCCCCGTGGCCGAGTTCGGCCAGCGCGCCGGACAGGTGGCGGTTCAGGATTCCGCTCCTCTTCACAGCGCGGCGACCTCCAGCGCCGTCGGGAAGGAGTCCTGCGCGCCTTGCCGGGTGACGGCGACCGCCCCCACCCGCGCCGCGTACGCCGCCGCGTCCGCGAGCGACTCACCCGCGCCCAGCCGCCAGGCGAGCGCGGCGGTGAACGCGTCACCCGCGCCGGTGGTGTCCACGGCCTCCACCGTCACCGGCGGGACCCGCACCACGCCCTGCGCGGAGGCCACCAGCGCGCCTTGTGCGCCCAGCGTCACCACCACCGAGCGCGGGCCCTTGGCCAGCAGGATCCGCGCCCAGTCCTCGGGGGTGTCCCCGACCGCGGCCCCGCCCAGGATCACCTTCGCCTCGTGCTCGTTGACGATCAGCGGGTCGCAGGCGTCCAGCACCTCCTGGGGGAGCGGCCGGGGCGGTGACGGGTTCAGCACGAACCGGCTGCCCGGTGCCAGGTTCCGCACCACCTCCACCACCGTCTCCAGCGGGATCTCCAGCTGCGCCGAGACCACCCGGGAGGCGTGGAACAGGCTGCCGGCCGCCCGTACGTCCTGCGGCGTCAGACGGCCGTTCGCGCCGGGCGAGACCACGATGCTGTTGTCCCCGGACGGGTCCACCGTGATCAGCGCGACCCCGGTCGGCGCGCCGCCGACCAGGACGCCCACCGTGTCCACGCCGGCCGCCCGCTGCGAGTCGAGCAGCAGACGGCCGTGGGCGTCGTCGCCGACCCGGGCCAGCAGCGCCGTACGGGCCCCGAGCCGGGCGGCCGCGACCGCCTGGTTCGCTCCCTTGCCGCCCGGGTGGACGGCCAGGTCGGAGCCGAGCACGGTCTCGCCGGCACCGGGCCGGCGCTCGACACCGATCACCAGGTCGGCGTTGGCCGACCCCACGACCAGGAGGTCGTAGTCGTACATGACGTGACTCCCCACGTAAACGTGTCCCCACGTAAGTGACGTGGGCGGACGGCCCTGGTGGCCGTCCGCCCGTTCCCCGACGTCAGCCGCTGAACCCGGCCACGTTCTTCTTCGTGACCACCTTCACCGGCACCTTCACCGTCTGCTCGACCTTCTTGCCCTGCAGCGCCCGCAGCGCGTTGTCCACGGCGATCTTCCCCAGCTGGCTCGGCTGCTGGGCCACCGACGCGTACAGCGTGCCGCCCTCGACCGCCGTCAGGCCGTCCGGCGTGCCGTCGAACCCGACGACCTGCACCGACGTGCCGGCCTTGGAGCCCAGCGCCTTGATCGCGCCGAGCGCCATCTCGTCGTTGGCGGCGATGACGCCCTGCACGTCCGGGTGGGCCTGCAGCAGGTTCGACATCACGTCGAGGCCCTTGGTGCGGTCGAAGTCCGCGGGCTGCTGGGCGACGACCCGGATGCCCGGGTAGGCCTTGAGACCGGCCGCGAAGCCCGCCGCGCGCTCCCGGGCCGCGGACGTGCCCGCCTGGCCCTGCAGGATCACGATCTTCCCCTTGCCGCCCAGCTTCTCGGCGAGGGTCTTCGCGGCGAGCTCACCGCCGGTGACGTTGTCGGAGGCCACCAGCGTCTCGGTCTTCGCCTTGTTGACGCCCCGATCCACGGCGATCACCGGGATCCTCGCCTGGCCGGCGGCCCGCACGGAGGGGCCCGCCGCGTCCGAGTCGACCGGGTTGACGATGATCGCGCCGAGGTTCGAGCTGGTGAAGTTCTGCAGCTGGTTGGCCTGCTGGGAGGCGTCGTTCTGGGCGTCCGTGACGGTCAGGTTCACGCCCAGCCTGTCCGCCTCGGCCTGGGCGCCCTTGCGGATCTGCACGAAGAAGGGGTTGTTGAGGGTCGACAGGGACAGGCCGACCTTCGGGGTGCTCGCCGTGGAGGAGCCCCCGTGCAGGAAGGAGGTGGCGCCCACGACCGCGACGGTGACCACGGCCGCCAGCGCGTACGTCGCCGCCTGCCGGCCCGTGCCGCCGCCCGTGCCCGCGACCACCGGGGTCGCCCCGGCCCTGCGGCGCGCCGTGTCGAGCAGCACCGCCAGCGCGATCACCGCACCGATGACGACCTGCTGCCAGAACGCCGACACGTTCAGCAGGTTCAGCCCGTTGCGCAGCACGGCCAGGATCAGCGCGCCGACGAGCGTGCCGGACGCCTTGCCGATGCCGCCCGCGAGCGAGGCTCCGCCGATGACGACGGCGGCGATCGCGTCCAGTTCGTAGCCGTCGGCGGCCTGCGGCTGCGCGGAGGACAGCCGCGCGGCGAGCACGACACCCGCGACGGCGGCGAAGACGCCGGACAGCGCGTAGATGGCGAGCTTGTGCTTCCTCACCCGCAGCCCCGACAGCCGGGCCGCCTCCTCGTTGCCGCCGATCGCGTACATCGAACGGCCGATGTACGTCCGGCCCAGCACGAACGCCGTGATCAGCCCCATGACGACCATGACCAGCACCGGCACCGGCAGCCACCCACCCAGCGTGTCACCCAGGTGGGAGACCGAGTCGGGGAAGGCGATCGGGGAGCCCTGCGAGATCACCAGCGACAGGCCGCGGGCCACCGACAGCATGGCGAGCGTCGCGATGAACGGCGGCAGCTTGCCGTAGGAGATCAGGAAGCCGTTGACCAGGCCGCACCCGACGCCCGTCACGACGGCCAGCAGCACCGCGACGCCGACGGGCAGCCCCTGGGAGGTGGCGCTCCAGGCCAGGACGGTGGCCGACAGGGCGGCCACCGAACCGACCGACAGGTCGATGCCCGCCGAGACGATCACGAAGGTGACGCCGAACGCCAGGATCGCGGTCACCGCGGCCTGGACACCGACGTTCAGCAGGTTGTCGGCGGTCAGGAAGTCGCCGGACAGCGCCGACAGCGCGACGACGAGGACGATCAGCGCGGTCAGCGCGCCGTTGTCGAGCAGCAGGCGGCGCAGCCCGCCCGGGGCGCCACCCGCGCCCGCGGTGCTCTTGAGCGTGTCAGTGGCCACGGGAGGCCTCCAGTTCGGTGGTAGGAGTGCTTACGGCGAGCGCCATCACGGCGTCCTGGGTCGCCTCGTCGGCGGTCAGTTCCCCCGCGATCCGGCCCTGCGCCATCACCAGCACCCGGTCGCTCATGCCGAGCACCTCGGGCAGGTCGCTGGAGATCATCAGGACGGCGGCGCCCTGGGCCGTGAGGTCGTTGACGAGCTGGTAGATCTCGACCTTGGCGCCGACGTCGATACCGCGCGTCGGCTCGTCGAGGATCAGCACCTTGGTGTGCGCCAGCAGCCACTTGCCGATGACGACCTTCTGCTGGTTGCCGCCGGACAGCGTCCGCACGTGCTGGCCGAGGCCCGCCATGCGCACGCCCAGCTGCCCGGCGATCCGGGCGGCGGCCTCCCGCTGCCCCCTGAGGTCGACGAGCCCGGCCCGGCTCGCCGAACGCAGGGTGACCAGGCCCAGGTTCTCCGCCACGGAGGCGTCCAGGACCAGGCCCTGGCCCTTGCGGTCCTCGGGGACGAGGCCGATCCCGGCCTCCAGGGCGGCGGTCACGTCGTACCCGCGCAGCGGACGGCCGGCGACCCGCACGCTCCCCCGGTCGTACGGGTCCGCCCCGAACACCGCCCGCGCGACCTCCGTACGGCCGGCCCCGACCAGCCCCGCGATGCCGACCACCTCGCCGGCCCGCACCTCGAAGCCGACGTCGTGGAAGACGCCGTCCCGGGTCAGCCCCTCGACCCTGAGCAGCGGCTCGCCCGGCTCGGGCCGCCGGCGCGGGTACTGCTGCTCGATCGACCGCCCCACCATGAGGCGGACGAGCTCGTCCTGCGGCGTGGACGCCGGTACCTGGCCCACGCTCCGGCCGTCGCGGAGGACGGTCACCCGGTCGCCCAGGGCGGCGATCTCCTCCAGGTGGTGGGTGATGAACACGATCCCCACCCCGTCCTCGCGCAGCCGCCGCACGATGGCGAAGAGCTTGTCCACCTCCTCGGAGGTCAGCACGGCCGTCGGCTCGTCCATGATGAGCACGCGCGCGTCGAGGCTCAGCGCCTTGGCGATCTCCACCATCTGCAGCCGGGCGATGCCGAGTTCGCGCACGCGCGCGCGTGGCGACACGCTCACCCCGACCCGCTCCAGCAGGACGGCGGCCTGCGCCTCCATCCGCTTGCGGTCGATCATCCCGAAGCGGCGCGGCTGGCGCCCCAGGAAGATGTTCTCGGCGACCGTCAGGTCGGGCACCAGGTTGAACTCCTGGTAGATGGTGGCGATCCCGAGGCGCTCGGAGTCCTGCGCACCGTGGATGCGCACCTCCTCGCCGCCGACCAGGATCCGGCCGGCGTCGGGCGTATATGCGCCCGACAGCATCTTGATGAGGGTGCTCTTGCCGGCGCCGTTCTCGCCGAGCAGCACGTGCACCTCGCCGCGGCGCAGGTCGAAGTCGACGCCGTCGAGCGCCACCACGCCGGGGAAGGTCTTGCGGATGCCCTCGATGCGCAGCAACTCGTCCGGGTTGCTCACGTCGTACTCCTTCGTACGGGGGACTGGGCAGGGGAGGGGGGCGGGGGGAAGGGGGGGACTACGGGGACTGGGGAGGGTGGGGACTACGGGGACGGCACGGGCGGCCGGGGCGGGCCCGGCTCACCGCAGGAGCGGCGCACGACGAGCCGGGCCGGGAGGGTGACGGACGCGCCGGGCCGCCCCTCGATGCGGTCCACCAGGGCCCGCACGGCGGCGCGCCCCAAGGCGCCCGTGGGCTGGTCGATCGCGGTGATCGGCGGGTCGGTGTGCACGAACCAGGGGATGTCGTCGAACGCCGCCAGGGCGATGTCGTCCGGCACCCGCAGCCCACGCGCGCGTACGGCGTCCAGCGCGCCCAGGGCCATCAGGTTGTCCGCGGCGAAGACCACCTCGGGCGGCTCGGGCAGGTCGAGGAAGCGCTCGGTGACCCGGCGCCCGCTCTCCGCCTGGAAGTCGCCCTGGCCGACGTAGGCGTCCGGCAGGGCGAGCCCGTAGGCGCCGAGCGCCTCCCGGAAGGCCTCGACCCGCTCGCGGCCCGTCGTGGTCGCCGCCGGGCCCGCGATGATCGCGAGCCGCCGGTGCCCGAGCCCGTGCAGATGCGCCACCAGGTCCCGTACGGCCGCGCACCCGTCCGCCCGCACCACCGGCACGTCCACGCCCGGGATCCACCGGTCGACGAACACCATCGGCGTCCCCGCCCGGGCGGCGTCCAGCATCAGCGGCGAGCCGCCGTCGGTGGGGGAGACCAGCAGACCGTCGATCCGGCGGTCCAGCAGGGTCCGCACGTGGTGGTCCTGGAGGTCGGGCCGCTCGTCGGCGTTGCCGATGATGACGCTGTAGCCGAGCGCCCGGGCCTCCTCCTCGACCGAGCGGGCCAGTGCCGTGAAGTACGGGTTCAGCACGTCGCTGATGACCAGGCCGAGGGTGTGGGTCTGGTCGGTGCGCAGGGAGCGGGCGACGGCGTTCGGGCGGTAGCCCAGGGCCTCGACGGCGGCGAGCACGCGGGTGCGTGCGTCGGCGCTGACCGACGGATGGTCGTTCAGGACGCGCGACACCGTGGCGACGGAGACGCCCGCCTCGGCGGCGACATCCTTGATGCTCGCCATCGCCGCTCCACCTCCTCGTGGAACTGGTGGACTCGGGGAGTCCGGGACTCGTGGAATCGATTACACCGCTTGCGTACGGAGGATTGGAATCGATTACACGGCGATCCGGCAAGACCCCGACCGGGCGCCGAGACCGGATCGTGATGTTCAGGTGGGCCGCGTCGGCGCCAGGCGGAAACACGCGGATGTCCCGGCCGGCGCGCTCGGCGTAGGTGCCGTGGGCCCCTTGCCGGCGACGGCCGGCCAGGTGCGGCCCTTCCGCCCGCTTCCTGCACGTCCCCGAACTGCCCGACGTGGACCAGCTGTTGTGCACCGGGGGCGACCACCGCACCTCCAACTTCCCGCCCTGTCCGGGCCACCTACGCCGAGCTGCTGTTCCTGGACACACGCCCTGGCCCGGCCCGCAGCCCTGCGCCGCCCCCGCTGTCACACCCCACCGGTACCGTCGGATCATGTCCAACCACGCGGGAAATCCCGGCGGCGAGCGGCGCCTCGCCGTGCTCGAGGGCGTGCTGGAGCGGATCACGTACGCCAACGAGGAGAACGGGTACACGGTCGCCCGCGTCGACACCGGCAGAGGAGCGGGCGATCTCCTCACGGTCGTCGGCGCGCTGCTCGGCGCCCAGGTCGGCGAGTCGCTGCGCATGGAGGGCCGCTGGGGCTCGCACCCGCAGTACGGCAAGCAGTTCCACGTGGAGAACTACACGACGGTCCTGCCGGCCACCGTCCAGGGCATCCGCCGCTACCTGGGCTCCGGCCTGGTCAAGGGCATCGGACCGGTCTTCGCCGACCGCATCACCCAGCACTTCGGCCTGGACACCCTGAGGATCATCGAGGAGGAGCCGAAGCGGCTCATCGAGGTCCCGGGCCTCGGGCCCAAGCGCACCAAGAAGATCGCCGACGCCTGGGAGGAGCAGAAGGCGATCAAGGAGGTCATGCTCTTCCTCCAGACCGTCGAGGTGTCCACCTCGATCGCCGTGCGCATCTACAAGAAGTACGGCGACGCCTCGATCTCGGTCGTGAAGAACCAGCCCTACCGGCTGGCCGCCGACGTCTGGGGCATCGGCTTCCTCACCGCCGACAAGATCGCCCGGTCCGTCGGCATCCCGCACGACAGCCCCGAGCGCGTCAAGGCGGGCCTGCAGTACGCCCTGTCCCAGTCCACCGACCAGGGCCACTGCTTCCTGCCCGAGGAACAGCTGATCAAGGACGCGGTCAAGCTGCTCCAGGTCGACACCGGCCTGGTCATCGACTGCCTGGCGGAGCTCGCCCAGCCCCCCGAGGACGGCGAGGACCCCGGTGTCGTACGGGAGAAGGTGCCCGGCCCCGAGGACGGGCGGCCCGTCACCGCCGTCTACCTGGTCCCCTTCCACCGTGCCGAACTCTCCCTGTCCGCACAGCTGCTGCGCCTGCTGCGCACCGACGAGGACCGCATGCCCGGCTTCCGGCAGGTCGACTGGGACAAGGCCCTGCGGTGGCTGAAGGGCCGGACGGGAGCCGAGCTGGCCCCCGAGCAGGAGGCGGCCGTCAAGCTGGCGCTGACCGAGAAGGTCGCCGTCCTGACCGGCGGGCCCGGCTGCGGCAAGTCCTTCACGGTGCGCTCGATCGTGGAACTGGCCCGCGCCAAGAAGGCCAAGGTGGTGCTGGCCGCCCCGACCGGCCGGGCCGCCAAGCGGCTGTCGGAGCTCACCGGCGCCGAGGCCTCCACCGTCCACCGCCTGCTGGAGCTCAGGCCCGGCGGCGACGCGGCCTACGACAAGGACCGGCCGCTGGACGCCGACCTGGTGGTGGTCGACGAGGCGTCCATGCTGGATCTGCTGCTCGCCAACAAGCTGGTCAAGGCCGTACCGCCGGGCGCCCACCTGCTGTTCGTCGGGGACGTGGACCAGCTGCCCAGCGTCGGCGCGGGGGAGGTGCTGCGGGACCTGCTGGCCGACGGCAGCCCGATTCCGGCCGTCCGGCTCACCCGGGTGTTCCGGCAGGCCCAGCAGTCCGGGGTGGTCACCAACGCGCACCGGATCAACGCCGGGCAGCACCCGGTCACCGACGGCATGAAGGACTTCTTCCTCTTCGTCGAGGACGACACCGAGGCCGCGGGCCGGCTCACCGTGGATGTGGCGGCCCGCCGCATCCCGGCCCGGTTCGGGCTCGACCCGCGCCGGGACGTGCAGGTCCTGGCCCCGATGCACCGCGGCCCGGCCGGTGCGGGCACCCTCAACGGCCTGCTCCAGCAAGCCATCACCCCCGGCCGCCCCGACCTTCCCGAGAAAAGGTTCGGCGGACGTGTGTTCAGAGTCGGCGACAAGGTCACCCAGATTCGCAACAATTACGAGAAGGGCGAGAACGGCGTCTTCAACGGCACCGTGGGCGTGGTGACCGCGCTCGACCCGGTCGACCAGCGCCTGACGGTGCTGACCGACGAGGACGAGGAGGTTCCCTACGAGTTCGACGAGCTCGACGAGCTGGCCCACGCGTACGCGGTGACGATCCACCGCTCCCAGGGCAGCGAGTATCCGGCGGTCGTCATCCCGGTCACCACCGGGGCCTGGATGATGCTCCAGCGCAACCTGCTCTACACGGCGGTCACCCGCGCCAAGCGGCTGGTCGTCCTCGTCGGCTCGCGCAGGGCGATCGGACAGGCGGTGCGCACGGTCTCGGCGGGCCGGCGCTGCACGGCCCTGGACTTCCGGCTCGCACCCCGCCCCCTGGAGAGGTGACGGGCGCCCGGCGGGAAAAATGATCGATCAAACGAGTCGCAAAGGTCACAAGGCACTTCCAGAAGGGGAACACAGGGGGCAGGATGAGCAAGTTGACGGCACTCAGTGCCGTCACTAGGCCCGATGGTCGACCCCGAGTGCACTCTCCTGAGCCAAGTGGGGGATGGTAGAGACAGTCAGGGCACCTCGAAGATGAGGCACAACGTCGGTGAGGGAAGACGTGAGCGACAACTCTGTAGTACTGCGGTACGACGGCAACGAGTACACCTACCCGGTGGTCGACAGCACCGTCGGCGACAAGGGCTTCGACATCGGCAAGCTCCGCGCCCAGACCGGTCTGGTGACGCTGGACAGCGGCTACGGCAACACCGCCGCCTACAAATCCGGCATCACGTATCTGGACGGTGAAGCGGGCATCCTGCGGTACCGCGGCTACCCGATCGAGCAGCTGGCCGAGCGCTCCACCTTCCTGGAGGTCGCCTACCTGCTGATCAACGGCGAGCTGCCGACCGTCGACCAGCTCACCGCGTTCCAGAACGACATCACGCAGCACACCCTGCTGCATGAGGACGTCAAGAACTTCTACCGGGGCTTCCCGCGCGACGCCCACCCGATGGCGATGCTGTCGTCGGTGGTCTCGGCGCTGTCCACCTTCTACCAGGACAGCCACAACCCGTTCGACGAGAAGCAGCGCTACCTCTCCACCATCCGCCTGCTCGCCAAGCTCCCGACGATCGCCGCGTACGCGTACAAGAAGTCGATCGGCCACCCGTTCGTCTACCCGCGCAACGACCTCGCCTACGTCGAGAACTTCCTGCGCATGACCTTCTCCGTCCCGGCCCAGGAGTACGACCTCGACCCGGTCGTGGTCTCGGCGCTGGACAAGCTGCTGATCCTGCACGCGGACCACGAGCAGAACTGTTCGACCTCCACGGTCCGCCTGGTCGGCTCCTCGCAGGCGAACATGTTCGCCTCGATCTCGGCCGGCATCAGCGCCCTGTGGGGCCCGCTGCACGGCGGCGCCAACCAGTCCGTGCTGGAGATGCTGGAGGGCATCCGCGACGCCGGCGGCGACGTCGACTCCTTCATCCGCAAGGTGAAGAACAAGGAGGACGGCGTCCGTCTGATGGGCTTCGGCCACCGGGTCTACAAGAACTTCGACCCGCGCGCCAAGATCATCAAGGCCGCCGCGCACGATGTGCTCTCCGCGCTCGGCAAGACCGACGAGCTGCTCGACATCGCGCTCAAGCTCGAGGAGCACGCGCTCTCCGACGACTACTTCACCGAGCGCAAGCTCTACCCGAACGTGGACTTCTACACCGGTCTGATCTACCGGGCCATGGGCTTCCCGACCGAGATGTTCACGGTGCTGTTCGCCCTCGGCCGCCTGCCGGGCTGGATCGCCCAGTGGCAGGAGATGATCAAGGAGCCGGGCTCCCGCATCGGGCGTCCGCGCCAGATCTACACGGGTGTGGTGCAGCGCGACTTCGTCCCGGTCGAAAAGCGCTGAGCCCCTGACCCACGGGCCCGGTCCAACAGGACCGGGCCCGCGTGCTTTGAAGTGGCTCTCCGGCCGGACCCGGTCGCTGGGATCGGGTCCTCGTGCGTGGGAGAGACGCCTTGGGCGAGCCGGGTCCACGGGGTCGGGCGCGCGCAGGGGTGGCTTTTTTTCTGGGCGGGCCCGGTCGCTGGGATCGGCTCCTCGCGCGCGGGAGCGAGGCCTACCGGGTGCACCACAAGGTCTCCCAGCGGGAGACCAGAGGCCTTGGGCGAGTCGAGTCCGCGGGGTCGGGCCCGCGCACGAAAAGGGTCCCGAGCAAGTCCGGTTGCCTGCGCGTTGGAGTGGTTCTCCGGGCGGGCCCGGTCGCCGGGATCGGCTCCCCGCGCATGGAAGAGGCGCCTTGGGCGAGTCGGGTCCGCGGGGTAGGGCTCGCGTGCAGGAGAGGCTTTCCGGGCGAGTCGGGTTCACAGGGGTGGGCCCCGCGCAGGAAGAGGGTCCCGAGCGAGTCCGGTCCACGGGTCCGGGCCGCGCGCTGGAGTGGCTCTCCGGGCGGGCCCGGTCGCCGGGATCGGCTCCCCGCGCATGGAAGAGGCGCCCTGGGCGAGTCGAGTCCGCGGGGTCGGGCCCGCGCACGAAGAGGACCCGGGCAGGTCCGGCCCACGGGGTCGGGCCCGCGCACGAAGAGGGCCCGGGCAAGTCCGGTCCACGGGATCGGCCCGCGCAGGAAGAGGCCCCCGGGCAAGTCCGGTCCACAGGATCAGGTCCCCGTGCATACGAAAGGCGCCCTGGCGCCGGTCCCCCCACGGGCCGGCGACCAGGGCGCCTTCCCATGTCCCGGTGCGGATTCCCCCCACGGGATCCGGCCGGGCGTCTGTGAGGACAGCGCCTGAATCGCTGAGTGAGCGAAACGAGCAAAACTCGTCACACTCGGGTACTGCGGTGCGGTCTGCCGGGACAGCGCACGTCGGGAGGGCCGCTCAAAGCTTCCCGGTGCACTTGTCCCGGCAACGCATCTCCGAGGAAGTCCCCCAAGACATCCTCAGATGCCAGGAAGCGCCCCCCAAGACGCTGCCCGACATCGCCAACTTAGACCGTCGAACCCCTTCGGTGGTTACGTTCACATCACTGTGATCTGCGTCTCTTGCATATGTCCTTTAGGTACGCAAGAGCACGGATACACCGAACGAGGCCCAAGCGTAAGGATGATGCGCGAGGCTTGTGAAGAGCTTATGTGAGGGTCGTACCGGACTCCAGAGGGCCTCCCCCTGCAATTCTCGGCGAAAGTGCCGCAAGCTCAGCGAAACGCCCGCAGCCGGAGGCTGTTCGTGACGACGAACACGGACGAGAAGGCCATCGCCGCTCCCGCGATCATCGGGTTGAGCAGCCCGGCGGCGGCCAGCGGCAGCGCGGCCACGTTGTAGCCGAAGGCCCACACGAGGTTGCCCTTGATCGTGGCGAGCGTCCGGCGGGACAGCCGGATCGCGTCCGCGGCCACTCGCAGGTCGCCGCGGACCAGGGTCAGATCCCCGGCCTCGATCGCCGCGTCCGTGCCGGTGCCCATCGCCAGCCCCAGGTCGGCCGTGGCCAGCGCGGCCGCGTCGTTGACGCCGTCGCCCACCATGGCGACCCGGCGCCCCTCGGCCTGGAGCCGCCGGACGACGTCGGCCTTGTCCTCGGGCAGGACCTCGGCGATCACCTGGTCGATGCCCACCTCCCGGGCGACCGCTTCGGCGACCGTCCGGTTGTCGCCGGTCAGCAGCACCGGCGTGAGGCCCAGCGCGCGCAGCTCGCGCACCGCCTCGGCGCTGGTCTCCTTGACCGCGTCCGCCACGGCCAGCACGCCGCGTGCCGCCCCGTCCCAGCCGACGACGACGGCCGTACGGCCACCCTGCTCGGCCTGTTCCCGGGCGCGGGCCAGCTCGGGCGGGAGTTCGTCGTACAGGCGCCCCACGGCCACCTCACGGCCCTCCACGCGTCCGCGTGCGCCCCTGCCGGGGACGTTCGCGAAGTCCTCGACCCCGGGGAGCTCTCCGGCCCTCTCCTCGGCGCCGGCGGCGACCGCCCGGGCGACGGGATGCTCGGAGGCGTGCTCGACGGCCCCCGCGAGCCGCAGCACCTGCTTCTCGTCGGCGCCCTCGGCGACGTACACCTCCTGGAGGGTCATCCGGCCCGTGGTGACCGTGCCGGTCTTGTCCAGGACGACCGTGTCGACGCGGCGCGTGGACTCCAGAACCTCCGGGCCCTTGATGAGGATGCCGAGCTGCGCGCCGCGTCCCGTGCCGACCATCAGCGCGGTCGGGGTGGCCAGGCCGAGCGCGCACGGGCAGGCGATGATCAGCACCGCCACGGCCGCGGTGAACGCGGCGACCGCGTCCCCGGTCAGACCCAGCCACGCCCCGGCCGTGCCCGCCGCGATCAGCAGCACCACCGGGACGAAGACGCCGGCGACCCGGTCGGCGAGCCGCTGCACCTCGGCCTTGCCGTTCTGCGCGTCCTCCACCAGCCGCGCCATCCGCGCGAGCCGGGTGTCGGCGCCGACCCGGGTGGCCTCGACGACGATCCGGCCGCCGGCGTTGACCGTGGCGCCGGTGACCGCGTCGCCGACGGCCACGTCCACCGGCACCGACTCACCGGTCAGCATGGAGACGTCGACCGCGCTCGCGCCCTCCACGACGACGCCGTCGGTGGCGATCTTCTCGCCGGGCCGTACGACGAACCGGTCGCCGACGGCCAGCCGGTCCGCCGGGATCCGCACCTCCCGGCCCTCCCGCAGGACGGCGACCTCCTTGGCGCCGAGCTCCATCAGCGCCCGCAGGGCCGCTCCCGCGCGGCGCTTGGAGCGGGCCTCCAGGTAGCGGCCGAGGAGAAGGAAGGCCGTGACGCCGGCGGCGACCTCCAGGTAGATCGCCGAGGCGCCGTCGGACCGCGAGACGGTCAGTTCGAAGGGGTGCCGCATGCCCGGCATGCCCGCATCGCCGAGGAACAGCGCCCACAGGGACCAGCCGAACGCGGCCAGGGTGCCGAGGGAGACCAGGGTGTCCATGGTGGCGGCGGCGTGCCGGGCGTTGGTCCAGGCGGCCCGGTGGAAGGGCAGGCCGCCCCACACCACCACGGGCGCGGCCAGCGTGAGCGAGAGCCACTGCCAGTTGTCGAACTGCAGGGCGGGGACCATCGCCAGCAGGACGACCGGGAGGGCGAGGACCGCCGAGACGGTCAGACGCCGGCGCAGCGCCGACAGCTCGGGGTCCTCCTCGGGCTCCTCCCGGGGCGCCTTCTCACGGACGGGCTCCTCGGCGGTGTACCCCGTCTTGACGACTGTGGCGATCAGGTCGGCGACCTCGACGCCCTCGGGGTAGGTGACCCGGGCCTTCTCCGTCGCGTAGTTGACGGTGGCGGTGACCCCGTCCATGCGGTTGAGCTTCTTCTCGACGCGGGCCGCGCAGGACGCGCAGGTCATCCCTCCGATGAGCAGCTCGACCTCGCGCGCCCGGGGCGCGGTGTCGGCCGGGGCCTGGCCGGTGGTGCTGGTCATGTGCGTACTCCGGGAGGTGCTGGATCGCCTGCGTTTCATGGTGCCGGGTCCGCCCGGCGTCCGGCGGTGCGGGTCAGGCCGTGCCGGTCAGCTCGAAACCGGCCTCGTCGACGGCGGCGCGTACGGCCTCCTCGTCGAGCGGGGCGGCCGAGACGACGGTGACCTCGCCGCTGGAGGCGACGGCCTTCACCGAGGTGACGCCGGGGAGCTGGGAGATCTCGCCGGAGACGGCGCCCTCGCAGTGGCCGCAGCTCATCCCGCTCACCTTGTACACGGTGGTGACCTGGGTGTCGGTCCGGTCGGTCATGTCGTTCTCCTCGTCGGGGTGTCGGGACTGAGGGGTGCGGGGGCCGGGCGGCCCCCTCTCTTGCAGAGTATACCCCTAGGGGGTATTAGTCCACGGCGGCGGGCTGTCGGAGGCGAGGGAGCGGCGCGACAGGGTGGAGGCGGGCGGCTAGCGTTCCGCCGGACGAGCCGTCGAGGAAAGAGCGAGGTCGGCGCATGCGAGCCGTGGTGTTCGAGCGGTACGGGGAACCGGCCGAGGTGCGGCAGGTGCCGGAGCCCCGGCCGGCCGGGCACGGGGTCGTGGTCCGGGTCGAGGCCACCGGCCTGTGCCGCAGCGACTGGCACGGCTGGCAGGGGCACGACCCTGACATCACACTGCCGCACGTACCCGGGCATGAACTGGCCGGTGTCGTCGAGGCGGTCGGAGAGCGGGTGACCGGGTGGCGGCCCGGCGACCGGGTCACCGTGCCCTTCGTGTGCGCCTGCGGCACCTGCCCGGCCTGCGCGGCGGGCGACCAGCAGGTGTGCGAGCGGCAGACCCAGCCCGGCTTCACCCACTGGGGCAGCTTCGCCGAGTACGTGGCGCTGGACCACGCCGACGTCAACCTCGTCGCGGTCCCCGAGGAGCTGTCGTACGCGACGGCGGCCTCGCTGGGCTGCCGGTTCGCCACGGCCTACCGCGCGGTCGTGCAGCAGGGGCGCGTCGCGGCGGGGGAGTGGGTCGCGGTGCACGGCTGCGGCGGGGTGGGCCTGTCGGCGGTGATGATCGCCGCGGCGTCCGGCGCGCGGGTGGTCGCCGTCGACGTCTCGCCCCACGCCCTCGACCTGGCGCGCGGGTTCGGGGCGGCCGAGTGCGTGGACGCCTCCCGCGCCGGAGACACGGCAGCGGCGGTCCGCGAGCTCACCGACGGCGGCGCTCACCTGTCCCTGGACGCCCTCGGCTCACCGGCCACCTGTGCCGCCTCGGTGAACGGGCTGCGCCGCCGGGGCCGCCACGTCCAGGTCGGCCTGTTGCCCTCGGCCACCGGCACCACACCGGTCCCGATGGCCCGGGCGATCGCCCTCGAGCTGGAACTGCTCGGCAGCCACGGCATGGCCGCCCACACCTACCCGCCGATGCTGGAACTGGTCCGCGCGGGCGTGCTGCGGCCCGACCTCCTGGTGACGGCCACGATCGGGCTGGACGCGGTTCCGGAGGCGCTGGCCGCGATGGGGACGGCGCCGGGGGCGGGCGTGACGGTCGTCGAACCGTGGAGCTGACGGCCGGAGCGACCCTGCCTCCCGGGGCGGCTCAGGACTCCTCGGCCGGTCCGCGGCCCCGGTTGCCCGGCCGGGAGGCCACCCAGGCCCGGACCGTGTCCGCGTACCAGAAGGGTTTGCCGCTCTCCACGTGGTCGGGCGGGGGCAGCAGGCCGTGCTTGCGGTACGAGCGCACGGTGTCCGGCTGCACCCGGATGTGTGCCGCGATCTCCTTGTAGGACCAGAGCCGTCGGTCGGTCATGCCTTGCCCCTCTCCTGCGCGCACCGCGGGCGGCGGCCGGGAGCGGCCGTCCGGGGGAGCCGGGTGCTGCGCCGGCGATCATCAAGCCTGTGCCGGGTCAACGACGCTGCGTGACCCCGGGGCAGGGGCTGTGCGGCGGTGTGACGGAAGCGCCACGTACCCGCGACAGCCGTGACACCGCCGGGGTCTTTGTGACAGAGCCGGGGCAATGGCGCGCAGCGCACGGTCAGCGGGGCGCGTTGACACAGAGCTGACGGCAGCCGCGCCTCACAGACAGCCGCCGTCCCGGATGAGCGCGTCCAGCGCGCCGGCGGACTCAGGAGCCAGGCGGTAGACGCCGTGCACGCTCACCGCGCTGCGCAGCTCACCGTCCACGACGTGCTTGACCTGCCGTTCGCCTCGCCGTGAGCGGTACGTGAGCCGGCTGAGCAGATCGGGGGGCACGGGCCTGTCGAAGGTCAGCGCAGCGCCCGGCGGGCCCACGACGACCTCGCTGACGCAGCCGGTTCTCAGCGGGCGCCAGTGCAGCAGCCGGACGTAGTCCTCCATGGCCAGGTGCTCGCCGGCCGTGTCGTAGTCCAGCAGGCGCCCGACCTCCAGGGCCCCGAGCAGCCACAGGCGCTTGCGGTAGACCCGTATCGGATGAATGACGTCGCCCGGCCGCACCCCGGCCCGCGCGAAGCTCGGCAGCGATTGATGCGGCCCGCCGAACAGCACGGTCAGGCGCTCACCCGTGAAGCCTTCCGAGATCAGGGTCCTGCACAGGTCGTTGGTCCACAGAGTGGTGTAGGAGGCCGGCATGCCCGGGACGGTAGCCGCCCGCACTGACAACGCCCCCGCGGGCGAACTCCCGGCAAAGTCTCGTCCGAATGTCCGGACAAAACATTGACAGGGCTTCCCGTGCCGGACTAGAAAGCCACTACACAGCCGGGCGGAGCCGGACCGCGGGCGGACGAGAGGGGCGGTGACATGGGCGTCGACGTCGCCGAGCTCGTCCGGGTGCGCACCCGGCACCCCGAAGCCGTCGCCGAGGCCGCCGCGCGCCGCACCCGCCGGCCCCTCCTGAACCACGACGGCAGGCTGCTGATCATCGCCGCCGACCACCCGGCGCGCGGGGCCCTGGGCGTCGGCGGCCGGCCCCTGGCCATGGCCCACCGCGCCGACCTCCTCGACCGCCTCTGCCTCGCGCTGTCCCGTCCCGGCGTCGACGGTGTCCTGGCCACCGCCGACATCCTCGAGGACCTGCTCCTGCTGGGCGCGCTGGACGGCAAGGTCGTCATGGGGTCGATGAACCGCGGCGGCCTCCAGGGCGCCCGCTTCGAACTCGACGACCGCTTCACCGGCCACCGCGCCGAGGACATCGAACGGCTCGGCTTCGACGCGGGCAAACTGCTGCTGCGCATCGACCACGACGACCCGGGCTCGCTGACCACCCTGGAGTCCACCGCCCGTGTGATCGACGCGATGGCGGCCCGCCGGCTGCCGGTGTTCGTCGAGCCGTTCCTCTCCCGCCGCGACCCCGACGGCAGGCTGCGCAACGACCTGTCCGCCGAGGCCGTCACCACGTCGATCGCCATCGCCTCCGGTCTGGGCGGCACCTCGGCCTACACCTGGCTGAAGGTCCCGGTCACCGAGAACCCCGACGACATGGCCGAGGTCATGGCCGCCTCGACCCTGCCCGCGGTCCTCCTCGGCGGCGACCTCGGCGACGACCCCGGCGAGCAGGCCGCCGCGTACGAGAAGTGGCGCTGCGCCCTGCGGCTGCCCACCGTGCGCGGCCTGGTGGTCGGCCGTTCGCTGCTGTATCCCGCGGACGGCGATGTGGCCGCCGCGGTCGACACCGCCGCAGGACTGCTGTGCGAGCCGCCGTCATGACCGCCACCGTCCCACCGCGCCCGGGCGGCCACCGCGCCGCCCGGCCCCGGACCGCCTCCGGCGCGGGAGTCCACTTCGCCCTGGCAGGAGCGAAGTGCGAGCGACGACTCCCCGCCCGCCACGGCCCCGCGCCGGAGGCCCCCCGTACCCGTGCCGAAGCCCGCCCCGCGGGCTTGCGCGGGCATCGCGTCGAGTCGTACGGCACCGTGGAGCCGTACGGGAGTGACGGAGCCGTCTGACACCGGATCCGCTTCCACCCGGACCACGAAAACCGCAGGGGGTTACCGATGACCTCAACGACGAGGCTCACGGTCGCACAGGCACTCGTCCGCTTCCTGTCCGCCCAGTACACGGAGCGGGACGGCGTACGGCGCCGGCTGATCGGCGCGACCTGGGGCATCTTCGGTCACGGCAACGTCGCCGGGATCGGCCAGGCCCTCGTCGAGCACGCCGGCGTCATGCCCTACCACCAGGGCCGCAACGAACAGGCCATGGTGCACGCGGCGGTCGGCTACGCCCGGCAGTGCAACCGCCTGTCGACCCACGCGGTGACCACCTCCATCGGCCCGGGCGCCACCAACCTGGTCACCGGAGCCGCCCTGGCGACCATCAACCACCTCCCGGTGCTGCTGCTGCCCGGGGACGTCTTCGCCACCCGCCCCGCCGACCCCGTCCTGCAGCAGCTTCAGGTGCCGTACGCGGGCGACGTGTCGGTCAACGACTGCCTGCGCCCGGTGTCGCGGTACTTCGACCGGATCACCCGGCCCGAGGCACTCATACCGAGCGCGCTGCAGGCGATGCGGGTGCTCACCGACCCCGTGGAGACGGGCGCGGTCACCCTGGCCCTGCCGCAGGACGTGCAGGCCGAGGCGTACGACTGGCCGCAGGAGTTCTTCGCCGAGCGGGTCTGGGTGGTACGACGCCCGGGCGCCGACCCGACCGAGCTCGCCGAGGCCGTACGCACCGTCCGGGCGGCGAAAAGGCCCCTGGTCGTCGCGGGCGGCGGGGTGCACCACAGCCGTGCCGAGGACGCCCTCGCCGAGTTCGCCGCGCACACCGGCATCCCGGTCGCCTCCACCCAGGCCGGCAAGGGCTCGCTGCGCTGGGACCACCCCCAGGACGTCGGCGGCATCGGCCACACCGGCACCGCCGCGGCCGACGAACTGGCCCGCACCGCCGACCTGGTGATCGGTGTCGGCACCCGCTACACCGACTTCACCACCGCCTCCGGGACGCTCTTCACCGGCGAGAACGTCCGCTTCCTCAACCTCAACATCGCCCCCTTCGACGGCCACAAGCTCGCGGGCCGGCCGCTGATCGCGGACGCCCGCAGCGGCCTGGAGGAGCTGACCGAGGCCCTCGACCTGCACGCCTACCGGGTCAGCGACTCCTACGCCCGCGAGTACACCGAGGACAAGGAGCGCTGGGAGCAGCGCGTCGACGCCTGCTACGAGGCCGACGAGCCCGACATCCGCCCCACCCAGCCGCAGGTCCTCGGCATGCTCGACGCCCTGGTCGACGAGTCGGACATCGTCATCAACGCGGCCGGCTCCCTCCCCGGCGACCTGCACAAACTGTGGCGGACCCGGTCCCGCGACCAGTACCACCTGGAGTACGGCTACTCCTGCATGGGCTACGAGATCCCGGCCGCGATCGGCGTCAAGCTGGCGGCCCCCGACCGTCCCGTGTGGGCGCTGGTCGGAGACGGCACCTACCTGATGATGCCGACGGAACTGGTGACCGCCGTGCAGGAGGGCCTCGCCGTCAAGGTGGTCGTCGTGCAGAACCACGGGTACGCGTCCATCGGCGGCCTGTCGGAGACGGTGGGCGGCGAGCGGTTCGGCACCGACTACCGGTACCGGTCCGACGACGGCACCTTCACCGGCCCGCCGCTGCCGGTCGACCTGGCGGCCAACGCGGCCAGCCTCGGCATGCGGGTGCTGCGCGCGAAGACCGTTCGGGACCTGCGCGCCGCGCTCGCCGAGGCCCGGGCCGCCGACACCCCCACATGTGTCTACGTGGAGACCCGAACGGACGACATTGTGTCGGGGGCGCCGCCCGCCCAGGCCTGGTGGGATGTCCCCGTGGCCGAGACCGCGACACGGCCGTCCGCGGTCAAGGCACGTGAGCTGTACGAACGGCACGTCTCCACCCGACGCCGCCATCTGTGAAGGAGTTCCCGGCCATGACGAAGACCGTCAACCACTGGATCGGCGGCAGGACCGTCGAGGGCGCCTCGGGTACGTACGGGCCGGTGACCGACCCGGCGACCGGCGAGGTGACCACCAAGGTCGCGTTCGCCTCCGTCGAGGAGGTGGACGCCGCGGTCGCGACCGCCAAGGAGGCCTTCGCCGGCTGGGGCCAGTCGTCGCTGGCCCAGCGCACCTCGATCCTGTTCCGGTTCCGCGCGCTGCTGGACGCCCACCGCGACGAGATCGCCGCACTGATCACCGCCGAGCACGGCAAGGTGCACTCCGACGCGCTCGGCGAGGTGGCGCGCGGCCTGGAGATCGTCGATCTGGCCTGCGGCATCACCGTGCAGCTCAAGGGCGAGCTGTCCACGCAGGTCGCCAGCCGCGTCGACGTGGCCGCCATCCGGCAGCCGCTCGGGGTGGTCGCGGGCATCACGCCGTTCAACTTCCCGGCGATGGTGCCGATGTGGATGTTCCCGATCGCCATCGCGTGCGGCAACACCTTCGTGCTCAAGCCCAGCGAGAAGGACCCGTCGGCGTCGGTCCGGCTCGCCGAGCTGCTGGCGGAGGCGGGCCTGCCGGACGGGGTCTTCAACGTCGTGCACGGCGACAAGGTGGCGGTGGACCGCCTGCTGGAGCACCCGGACGTCAAGGCGGTCTCCTTCGTCGGCTCCACCCCAATCGCCCGCTACATCCACGCCACCGCCTCCGCGCACGGCAAGCGCGTCCAGGCTCTCGGCGGTGCCAAGAACCACATGCTGGTGCTGCCGGACGCCGACCTGGACGCGGCGGCCGACGCGGCCGTCTCCGCGGCCTACGGCTCGGCCGGTGAGCGCTGCATGGCCATCTCGGCGGTCGTGGCGGTCGGCGCGATCGGCGACGAACTGGTGGACAGGATCCGCGAGCGCGCCGAGAAGATCAAGATCGGCCCCGGCGACGACCCGGCCTCCGAGATGGGCCCGCTGATCACCAAGGCCCACCGCGACAAGGTGGCGTCGTACGTCACCGGCGCGGCGGCCGAGGGCTGTGAGGTCGTGCTCGACGGCACCGGCTACACCGTCGACGGCTACGACAACGGCCACTGGATCGGCATCTCCCTGCTCGACAAGGTGCCGACCACCGCCAAGGCCTACCAGGACGAGATCTTCGGCCCGGTGCTGTGCGTGCTGCGCGCCGAGACGTACGAGGAGGCCCTGGACCTCATCAACGCCTCACCGTTCGGCAACGGCACCGCGATCTTCACCCGGGACGGCGGTGCGGCCCGCCGCTTCCAGCTGGAGGTCGAGGCCGGCATGGTCGGCGTGAACGTGCCGATCCCGGTCCCCGTCGGCTACCACTCCTTCGGCGGCTGGAAGGACTCCCTCTTCGGCGACCACCACATCTACGGCAACGACGGCACGCACTTCTACACCCGCGGCAAGGTCGTCACCACCCGCTGGCCCGACCCGGCCGACGCCCCGGCGGGCGTGGACCTGGGCTTCCCGCGCCACTCCTGACCCCCCTGTCCGCTGCAATCGAGGGCTTCAGGGCCGAGCCGCCCAACGGTGAGGAAGGCATGGGCGGCGGTGACGGGGGTGACGTCGTGGTGCCGGCCGCGCCACGTGCGGCCCGGGAAGCGGTCCAGGGCCGACGTGACGAAGCACTAGGGGACAAGTCTGAGAAGCCTGTTGGGTGAACCGGACCCGGTGTTGTGCAGGACTCCGGTCGTTGCCCCGTTGACGAGAGCGTTGTGTACGGTCGCCGGACTGGCGCTGGGGTGCGAGGTGAGGTAGACGGCCGCGGCTCCGGCCACATGAGGGGCCGCCATCGATGTGCCGGAGAGCGTGGCCGTCGCCGTGTCGCTGGTGTTCCAGCCCGCGGTGATCAAGGAGCCGGGGGCGAACATGTCGAGCAGGGAACCGTAGTTCGAGAAGCTGGCTCTGTTGTCCGTCCAGGTGCTGGCCCCCACGGTGAGGGCAGAACTCACCCGGGCCGGTGAGAAGGTCGAGGCGTTCACGTTCGAGTTGCCGGCGGCCACCGCGTACGTGACACCAGAGGCGATGGAGTTCCTCACCGCGGTGTCCAGCGCCGTGCTGGTGCTGGCGCCCAGCGACATGTTGGCCACCGCGGGTCTGACGCGATGCGCCGTGACCCAGTCGACGCCCGCGATGACACCGGAGAGGGTGCCGGCCCCGCTGTTGTCCAGCACGCGTACCGACACGATCTTGGCCTGTTTCGCGACGCCGTACGTCTTGCCGGCGACCGTGGTGGCGACGTGCGTGCCGTGACCGTTGCCGTCGGAGGCGTTGGCGTCACGGTCGACGAAGTCGTATCCGTGCCTGGCGCGCCCGGCGATGTCGGTGTGCGTGATGCGGACTCCCGTGTCGATCACGTACACGGTCGCGGACTTGCCCGCCGTATCCGGGTAGGTGTACGCGAGGTTGAGCGGAAGCTGGGGCTGGTCGATGCGGTCCAGGCCCCACGGCGGGGTGTACTGGGTCGCCTCGAGGTGGACCCTCTGGTCCTGCTCGACGAACTCGACGGCCGGGTCTTCAGCCAGACTCCTCGCTCCCGCGGCGCCGATACGGATGGCGTAACCGTTGAGTACGGTGTCGTAGGTCCAGTCCACCGTGGCGCCGTACTTGGCCGCCCACTGCTCGCCTTTCTTCGAGTTCGCCCTGATCCCGGAGGATTCTTTCAGTACGACGATGTAACTGTTGTCGACGGCGTCGGCGGAGTCCTCTTGCAGAATCCTTCCGGTGGACGGGGTGGCTTCAGCGGGCAGAACGGTGCCGCACCCGATGGCGGCCGCCGCTGCGGTGGTGGCGATCGCCGCCACGATCCGCCGCCGGGTGGTGAAGATTTCGCGCATCCTGAAGGGCCTTCCTCACGGTGTTGGCTGACGCTAATCCGAGGATGGCCTGGCGAATGACCAGTACAATGCGCTGTTAGTCCTTTTGATCCTTAATAACCTCTAAGGGCTTACAGACGCCCCGGCGCCCATGGCCCAAGGAACCAGGACGTCCTACCGCGGCTGCAGTACGCGCAGACAGGCCCGTACTCCTGGGGGAGGGGTGGAACTCGCTCTCCGGTCGACAACTTGCCGACAGGTTCAGCGCTTACCGTTGACGCATGGATCTGCGACTGCCCGGACTGCGAGGGCTGCTGCGAGGCCCCCGGCGCCTGCTGGCCGCCGGGGCCGCCGTCGTCGTCCTCGCCGGTGCCGGCACGTGGACGGCGACCGCCTCCGACGACCCACCCCCGGTCCACCGCACCGACCGGGTGATGGCCGTAGGGCACGGGGTCCGCATCGACACCTCGTACTTCACCTCCGGAGGAACCGGCCGCCGCCCCGCCGTCCTGCTCGGCCACGGCTTCGGCGGCAGCAAGGACGACGTCCGGCAGCAGGCCGAGGCCCTCGCCAGGGACGGGTACGCGGTGCTGACCTGGTCGGCGCGCGGCTTCGGGAAGTCGACCGGCAGGATCGGACTGAACGACCCCGAGGGAGAGGTCGCCGACGTCTCCGAGCTCATCGACTGGCTGGCCGACCAGCCCCAGGTCGAGCTCGACAAGCCCGGCGACCCCCGCGTGGGCGTGGCCGGCGCCTCGTACGGCGGCGCGATCGCGCTGCTGTCGGCGGGACACGACAGCCGCGTGGACGCCATCGCCGCGTCGATCACGTACTGGAACCTGGCCGACGCGCTGTTCCCGAACGGCGTCTTCAAGAAGCTGTGGGCCGGCGTCTTGGTCAACACCGGCGGCGGGTGCGAGAAGTTCGAACCGCGGCTGTGCCGGATGTACGAGCGGGTCGCCGAGTCCGGCAAGCCGGACGCCGAGGCGCGCAGGTTGCTGGAAGAGCGCTCGCCGTCCGCCGTCGCGGCCCGCATCAAGGTGCCCACCCTGCTGACACAGGGCCAGTCCGACTCCCTCTTCCCGCTCGGTCAGGCCGACCAGGCGGCGAAGGCGATCCGTGCCAACGGCGCCCCGGTCGGCGTCGACTGGATCGCAGGTGGACACGACGGCGGCGACATGGAGACCAGCCGTGTGCAGTCGCGCGAACGGGCGTGGTTCGACCGCTACCTGAAGGACGACAAGGGCGCCGGCACCGGCCCCGCCTTCCGGGTCACCCGGACCCTCGGCACCGGCTCCGGCGACGGCGAGCCCCGGCTCAGCGGCGTCACCAGGGACCGCTACCCCGGTCTGGAGAGCGACCCGCGCTCCATCGCCCTGACCGGCCGGCCCGAGCAGCGCTTCGCCAACCCGGCCGGCGCCGGCCCACCCGCCGTCTCCGCCCTGCCCGGCCTCGGCACCGCCGGCGGCCTCTCCCAGCTGTCCTCGCTCGGTATCGGCGTGTCCCTCGATTTCCCGGGCCAGTTCGCCGCGTTCGAGTCGGCCCCCTTCCGTGACGAAACGCAGATCACCGGCTCCCCGACGGTCACGGTCCACGTGCGGTCGACCCGCGACGACGCCGTGCTCTTCGCCAAGCTCTACGACGTCGGCCCCGGCCGCTCGCGGCCGGTACTGCCCTCCCAGCTGGTCACGCCCCTGCGCGTCGAGGGCGCCAAGGCCGGCAAGGACGTCCGCATCACCCTCCCGGCGATCGACCACGAGGTGGACGACGGCCACCGGCTGCGCCTGGTCCTTTCCTCCACGGACCTCGGCTACGCCTCCCCGGTCACCCCGGCGACGTACACGGTCTCCCTCAAGGGCGACCTGGAGATTCCCACCCCGCTCGCCGGGACGAACACCGAGGGCCCCCTGCCCGCCTGGGTGTTCTGGATGCCGCTCGCCGGAGCGGGCGTCGCGGTGGCGCTGGTGCTGACGGGACGGCGCCGCACGGCGACATCCGCCCCGGACCCGGCGCTGGCCGAAGTCCCCCTGCAGATCACCGGCCTGACCAAACGGTACGCGAAGTCGTCCGACCGGTACGCGGTCAAGGACCTGTCCTTCCGCGTGGAGAAGGGCCAGGTGCTGGGCCTGCTCGGCCCGAACGGCGCGGGCAAGACGACCACCCTGCGCATGCTGATGGGCCTGATCACCCCGGACGGCGGCGAGATCCGCGTCTTCGGCCACGCCATTCGCCCGGGCGCCCCTGTGCTGTCCCGGGTCGGTGCCTTCGTCGAGGGCGCGGGCTTCCTGCCGCACCTGTCGGGCCGGAAGAATCTGGAGCTGTACTGGCGGGCCACCGGCCGCCCGGCCGAGGACGCCCACCTGGACGCGGCCCTGGAGATCGCGGGCCTCGGCGACGCGCTCGCCCGGGCTGTTCGCACCTACTCCCAGGGCATGCGCCAGCGCCTCGCCATCGCGCAGGCCATGCTCGGCCTGCCGGACCTGCTCATCCTCGACGAACCGACCAACGGCCTCGACCCGCCCCAGATCCGCGAGATGCGCGAGGTCATGATCCGGTACGCGGCTGCCGGGCGCACGGTCATTGTCTCGAGCCACCTCCTCGCGGAGGTCGAGCAGACCTGCACCCACCTGGTCGTGATGGACCAGGGGCGGCTCGTCCAGGCGGGCCCGGTCGCGGAGATCGTCGGCTCGGGCGACACACTCCTGGTGGGCACGGCCACGCCCGTCGAGGAGCCGGTCGTGGAGAAGGTCGCCGCGCTGCCGGGCGTCGCCTCCGCCGTCCGCACCGACGACGGGCTCCTGGTCCGCCTCGACACCGACGGCACGCCCCGGCGCCTGGTCGCCGAACTCGTCCGGCTCGACGTGCCGATCGAGTCGATCGGCCCCCACCGCCGCCTGGAAGACGCCTTCCTCACCCTGATCGGAGCCGAAGCATGAGCACGCTCGCCGAGCCCGTCGAGGTCGCCGACGGCTACCGGGCGGGCCGCACACTGCCCCTGTGGGTCGAGCTGGTCCGCCAGCTGAAGCGGCGGCGCACCCTCGTCATGGGCGGCGTCCTGCTCGCCCTGCCGATCGTGCTGCTCGTCGCCTTCCAGGTCGGCGGCGAACCGGGTGCCGGCAACAACCGAGTCAACCTGATGGACACCGCCACCGCGTCCGGCGCGAACTTCGCCGCCGTGAACCTGTTCGCCTCCGCGGGCTTCCTGCTCGTCATCCCCGTCGCCCTGTTCTGCGGCGACACGGTCGCCTCGGAAGCCGGCTGGTCCTCCCTGCGCTACCTGCTGGCAGCCCCCGTGCCCCGGGCCCGCCTGCTGTGGTCGAAGCTCGCCGTCGCACTCCTCCTCAGCATGGCCGCGCTGGTGCTGCTGCCCGTGGTGTCCCTCGCCGTCGGCACGGCGGCGTACGGCTGGGGCCCGCTGGAACTCCCCACCGGCGGCACCCTGCCGACCGGCACGGCCGCCGAGCGCCTGCTGATCGCCGTGGCGTACGTCTTCGTGTCCCAACTGGTCACCGCCGGGCTGGCGTTCTGGCTTTCCACCCGGACCGACGCGCCCCTGGGCGCGGTCGGCGGCGCGGTGTTCCTGACCATCATCGGCAGCGTCCTCGACGAGGTGACGGCCCTCGGCGACTGGCGCGACTTCCTCCCCGCACACTGGCAGTACGCCTGGCTGGACACCGTCCAGCCGCAGTTGCAGTGGGACCGCATGATCCAGGGCACGGCCCTCTCCCTCACGTACGCCCTGGTGCTGTTCGCCCTGGCCTTCCGCGGTTTCGCCCGCAAGGACGTGGTGTCCTAGGCACTGTCTGTTGCGGCGGGCTGACCACGAAGCTCCACCTCGCCTGCGACGCCCGGCAACGTCAACGACTCCACCGTTTTCGACACGGTCATGGACGAGCTCCGCAACGTCCTCGGAGCTGGAGCACGGGGTCCCGAACGCCCGTCACCCGAGTGGCGGATCTCAGTGGACCACCGTGTTGCAGAGCCTGTACCGACCGTGGTCACATCTTCCCCGAAAGGCGCCAATAGAACATTTCGCGCCGAGATTGAGAGGTCGGCCACCTCGGACGGCCGACCGGATGAACATCGTGGAGAACCAATGCCTCATCGCATGCTCCGTTCGGCGGCCACCGCGCTGCTGGTCTCAGCACCGCTCATCGCCGCCGCGCCCGCCCAGGCCGCTCCCCAGCAGCAATTCCCCTGCCGCGTCGGCACCCACACAGTCACCAGCAACATGACCAAGCAGTTCAGCGTCAGCGTTGCCTGCGACGCACAGCGGACCGTCAGCTTCCGCATCACCGCGGGCGACACGGAGCTCCTGAACGTACAGAAGACCGTCAAGGAGGGGGCTGAGGAGAGCGTCACGGTCACTGCGCCGCGGGTCCCGGTCTGCGCAACGCTGAAGACCGAGGGCGAGAGCTTCCAGGTCTGCGGCTGACCCACTCCCCTCGCCGGCAGTCGTCCGATGACGTTGCCGCCGCCGCCCATTCCGCGATCCGCAAGGCTCGGGTGGGCGGCGGCTGTCGTTGGCGCAGTCGTGCCACACCGTGCCGGTGCACGATGCCTCCTCGTCCGTGCCGGGCAGGCTGGTCTGCCCGGTGGCACGGTCGGAAGCGACGCATCCGCTAAGAACAGGCTCGGCGGCCCCTCTATAGGGGCCGCCGCCTTCTTTTCTGTCACCTGACTTCCAGCGCACTCCAGGGCGGTGGCCTTGGGGTGGTGGCACAAGCCGACGCCACGCTGCGGGCCCGGACGGCCCGTCAGCCGGATCCGACGCGTTCCGGGCCTGCCGCCACCCGGTGTACCCCATGGCTGGCAGGCCTGGGCGCCGCGGGTAGCAGGCGCGCCCGGGGCCCGACCCCGTCGAGGTCCGCTCACCCGCCTTCGCCACCCGGCGCCGAAGAGCCGGCCACCGCCGCTCCGCCGCGGCGTCTTTCGTCGAGCGCCTCCCTCGCAGGCACGGGACCCTTGTCCGTTGCGGACGCCCACATCTCGGGACCCGATCAGTCGCCACGCTGAAAGGCCCTGCTCCCGCGGCCATGAAAGGCATCGATGCAGGACATCCATCGGTCGCGCATTCGGACGGGGGATGAGAGTGTGATTCGACTCTGCTGCGCCACCAGTGTGTCATTACTCCGATGGGTTGATGCATATGCCGCGACCTGGGAATTTCTTACTTCATATCATCCGTCCAAGAGGGCCATGTGGATGAAGTTCCGGGGCTACGGGCATTCCAAGTGGAGCGTGCCCCGGAGTTGAGGCAATACTTGTCCCGTCCTTCCAGCCTGGAAGAAACAGAACGGAGATATCAATGCGCAAGACCATGAAGCGGGGAGCTGCGTCGACCCTCGCGGCGGTGGCCCTCCTCGCGGGATCTGCCGCGGTTGCCAGCGCGGCTGAGGTCGAGGGTGACGAGCCGGGTATCGTCATCGTCAACGAGAACAACAACACGAACAGCAACACCAACGACAACGACAACACCGCCACGGCCACGGCCGATGTCGACATCGACCTGGCGGACGTTGTCGACGACGAGGACGGCGTCGACGGTGGCGCGGCGGGTGCAGCCGCTCAGAGCTCCAACCCGAGCATCCTGGGCGACTTCCTGGGCCTGGTTCTCTGACGCTGACTGAGCCCTATGGGGTCGTTTTGTGATCGTTCGAGTTCAGTTCGACGTTCACTCGATTCTCTCGGGGGCCGCGGCTCGACCCGCGGTACCTTTTCCTGACCGGCGGATGAGGTTACCTCCTCGTCCGCCGAGGAAAAGGAGACCCGCTCGAGCGGTGACAGCCTAAGGCGAATGCGCGGCGTCAAGCCGCGCATTTCGCTTGCTGTCATTCCGGGTCGCGTCCAGTAAGTAAGCGAAGTACCCATGGAGGCCGGTCGCCTGTGGCGGTCGGCTCTACTGGTTTCCACGTTCCATCGGGTGGCCGGCCCGGTGGTGGCCTGGTCCTCATAATGAACACGACTGCAGTGCAGGGCCATATGGATGAAATCCCGGGCCCAGGGGCCTTTCAAGTTGTACGGTCTCCGATGTCGAGGCAGTATCTATTTTGTTCTTCCGACAGGGAAGAAAAAGAACGGAGATAGAAATGCGCATGACCATGAAGCGCGGCGCTGCGTCGACCCTCGCGGCGGTGGCTCTCCTCGCGGGCTCCGCCTCGGCTGCCAGCGCGTGCGGCGGCGATGACAACGGCAACGGCAACGGTGAGTCCATTGTCATCGTGAACGAGAACAACAACTCGAACGCCAACACCAACGACAACGACAACACGGCCACCGCCACGGTCACGGTCACGGTCGGGGACGTTGACGCTGTCGACGGAGCCGCCTGACCGGGCCTGAGTCCACTGGGTCGGCTTTCGATCGTTCGACTCCCGTCGGGCGGTCACGGGTCTCGTCTCGATTTCCCTCGGGACGCAGGCCCGACTTGAAAGCGTCTCTCCCTGGCGGGTCGATGAGGTGAGCATCCTCATTGAACGGAGGGAGGGGCGCTTTCGTCCCATTGCGTCATCAGCGTGAAGCACCGGAGGCGGCCGTCCCCTTTGGCGATGGCCGCCTTTTTGGGTCGGCCGGCTGGTCCATGTGTCGCAACCATAAGTCCGTGCATCAGCCGATTAAGGCACACTGGCATCAGTGTCCGACAGGGCCACACGGGTGAAGTTGGGAGCTTGCTACTCCAAACGAGTGTCACCTGCTTGATGCAGATTTCTTGCGGATGCACCATCGTGTTCCGCCCTTCAGCTGAAGGGGGTTGCGAAACGCTTATTCCGGAGGGTGTAAGTGATATGATCATCTTGCCGCGATGCCCGGATACAAGGAAAGCCTCTTTCCGTACCGAATCCGAGGCAAGGCTCTGGCTGGTCAAGCAGCCCTTGCTGGAGAAAAACCCTGACCGTATTTACCGGTGCTCGGGTTGTCGATACTGGCACTTCACCGGATCCCATCACTGGACCAGTCAGAAGATCAGGCGGAGGAGAAACTACGGGAGGAGGGAAGCCGCCTCGGGGTCCCACCGCAAGAAGCGAGGGAAGCGCTGACGGAAAGCCGCGCGCCGTGGTGTACAGCTCGGCGAGCCGGATCTCGTACAGTCACTCCCTTGTCGATCTCTCAGTGCAACATGTACCGGTTTCTCCGCAGCGCCTTCCGGTCCGCTGTGGTGTGGGCCTGCCCTGGTATTTCCCTCTTCTGGTCAGGGCCGGCTGTTCCCCCTTTCCTCTTTCCTTGAGCAGGAAGACGACGAGATTGCGAAAGAAACTGAGCAAGGGGCTGGTTGTGGCTGCGGCCGCGACGAGCATCCTGCCCCTGTGCGGTATTCCGGCGTTGGCGGACTCGCACGGCGAGGCTCCCGCAAACCCCTGCGGCCGCTCCTCTGGTGAGACAGCCGTGAACGGGCCCTCCGCCGGGAACGGCTGCACCAGCGGCACGAGCACGCGGGGGGCGAACGGTGCCCCCAACTCCGTTCGCATCGACGGCTCCGATGAGCAGGAGAGCCACCCCGGCACGTCGGTACAGAGCCTTCCGGCCACGCCGAAGGGCAAGCAGCCGGCCGCCGTGTCCGTCGCCGACGACAGCGGTGAGCGGGCCGGCAGCAGGGTCGACGAGCAGAGCCGCTACGGGGACGGCGACGGCGGTGAGGAGTCGGAGGAGCCGGACGGCTACGGTGCAACGCCGCCCACGCAGTCTCCCAGCACGCTGCCGGCGGAGGTGAAGCCGTCGGTGTCGCAGGACGCCGTGCCGGCCGAGGTGAAGCCGTCGGCGTCGCAGGACGCCGTGCCGGCCGCGGAGAAGCCGTCGGCGTCGCAGGACGCCGTGCCGGCCGCGGAGAAGCCGTCGGTGTCGCAGGACGCCGTGCCGGCGGAGGTGAAGCCGTCGGCGTCACAGGACGCCGTACCGGCCGCGGTGAAGCCGCCGGTGTCGCAAGACGCCGACGGCGACGACTCAGTCCAAGCCTCCGAGGAAGCCGGTTCCGTCGACGAGGAGAGCGGCTACGGGGACGAGGACGGCGGTGAGGAGTCGGAGGAGCCGGACGGCTACGGTGCAACGCCGCCCACGCAGTCTCCCAGCACGCCGCCGGCCGAGGTGAAGCCGTCGGCGTCACAGGACCCCGGTTACGGCGAGGACGGCGACTACGGCAAGGACGCCGACTACGGCCACGAGGACCCTGGTTACGGCAAGGACGCCGACTACGGCCACGAGGACCCTGGTTACGGCGACGACGCCGACTACGGCCACGAGGAGCCTGGTTACGGCGACGACGCCGACTACGGCCACGAGGAGCCTGGTTACGGCGACGACGGCGGGTACGGTCACGAGGAGCCTGGTTACGGCGACGACGGTGGGTACGGTGAAACGCCGCCCACGCCGACGCCGCCTCACACGACTCCACCGGTGACGAAGCCGCCCACGTCGCCCCCGCACACCAAGCCTCCGGCGGACAGGCCTTCCCTCCCACAGACCGGGGGCGGGGAGATGCTCGCGGCCTCGGGCGCCGCCGCGTTCCTGTTGGCGGGCGGCGTCATCCTGTACCGGCGGGGACGAGTCTGGTCCCGTCGGTAGCGTTCCCTTCCTACCGGGTGCCGGACGCTTGGCGTCCGGCACTCGAGTCCGTTCCGGATCCATCGGGCTCAGGACCTCACCTCGGCCATGACTCACTCGTGCGGGTAGCCAATGCCCGTACTACGTCGCCAGGCTCAGTCAGATCCCATACGGGCTGCCGCACCACGTGGAGTTCGCAGCCCGGCGATGCCCGTCCGCATGCGGTGGCGGGCGGCAGCGCCCAGATCCACGGGGCTGCGCGGTGACACCTCCATCGAGGACCGCACCCGGTTCGACAACGCGTACATCGACGGCCCTGCGACCAGGACGTCGAGGACCCGCTTGGCGGGACTGTCGGGGAGTCGGCCCGTCTCCAGGCGACGGCAGGGAAAGCCGGCGATCCGCTCGCGCGGAGCTGGTCGGCAGCTGTTCTCTGCGCCGCGCTCCTGCTCGGCGTCACCGCACCCGCCGCCCTGGCGGCCACCACCCCCAGCGCGGCGCGAACCCCCGCGGCACCGAGCGCTCCGGCGGTGTCGACGCGCACTGGCGGGCAGCGCGACGGAGACCGAGGCGCGGGTCCACGCGGACCCGGTGAGTGACCTGCTCGCCCTGCTGCTGCCGACATTCTGGAGGTTGATCTGAGGATGGGACAGCCTGACCGCAGGAGCCCGTCGTTCGGGTGAGCTTCCGTGGCGGTCGCGGGATTCCTCGTCTCACGGGGGTTTCCGTTGGCGCCCGGCACTCGTTGAAGGCGGCGAAGCCCCGCCCCACATCGCCCAGGTGACGCTCGAGTTGCTGAAGGAAGGGAACGCATGAAGTTTCCGGAGGCCTGCGCCGCCCTGGCCGCATCTGCTGTCGTCGCCGGCACCGCCGCGCCCGCTGTCGCCCTCGACGCTGGTGAGGCACGGCGGGCCAGGACCAGCCGAGCGCTGGACGAACTCACCGACCACCGCCTCGGTCCGATCGAAGACCTCGCTACTGCCGAGGACACCGAGGGTGCGAAGGCGGCCAAGCGCGTGAAGGACGCCAGGAGCGCCGCGGAGGGTGCGAGGGATGCGCGGGGTGCCCTCGACTGGGCGCACGGGCGAGTGCTCGGCGGCATCGCTCAGCACAGATGAGCAGTGGGGCGCGCCTTCGGATCGCCCTGTCGTACGAACTGTCGTTCCGGGCTTCCCGCCGGATTTTCCGGGCACTGCCGGCTTCCTCCGGCCGATGGTGCCCCGTGGCGGGATCGTCCCCTCGACCCGTGTGCCACAGGTCCGGCCACGTCGACCACTGCCTCTCGGACGAAGAGGAGACGGACATTGCCAACCAACCACCCACCCCGGTCGTCTCAGGGGCGCCGGGGGATGTTCGGGAAGCCGCAGCCCCCGGCGGAGCCGGTGGAACCCGCGGCTGAACCCACAAGCCGCCCAGCCGGCTCGTCCGCCAACCACCGTGCGAAGACCCCGATGCGACGGCGAGTGCTTCAGGGGCTGTTCACGTCAGCGGCAGGGGTGGCGCTCGCCCCGGCCCTGGCGGCCTCGGGGTCGACTCCAGGGGCGTCCGGCCCGGCCGGAGAGGGTCGGCGCCCGGCGGACGCGGAGGGATTCGACATCACCTATGGCGGGCGCCGCATCGTGGGCGTCCGGTACGGCACGGAAGCGTTCGGGAACCGAGGTGTGGTCACGTGGCACGTCAGCGTGGACGGCCGGCCCCTGCACCTGATGCGCCGGGCCGACGGTGACTGGATGACCATGGTGGACCACTACCAGTCCTATCCGACCCCCCTCGCCGCCGCCCGGGCCGCCGTCGACGAACTGGGCCCGGCAACCCTGCTGAGCACGCAGGACGACGGGGGCGGCCATCCCGACCACGGCGTCGCGCCGAGCGGCAGCAGCCGAGCCGAAAGGGAGCACTCCAGTGGTCTACACCCGTAAGGACGTCAGCACGCTCACCCGGTCCGAGCGGCGGCGCTTCGTGGCCGCGCTGCTCGAAGTCAAACGGCGCGGCGAGTACGACGAGTTCGTGCGCGTGCACCTCCGGTACTTCGTCCCCGACGGTGAGAGCGGCCTGCGTGCCGCTCATATGACACCCTCCTTCCTGCCCTGGCACCGCAGGTTTCTGCTCGACCTGGAAAACGCGCTGCGCCGCGTGGACGATTCGGTGACCGTGCCGTACTGGGACTGGACGCGCGACCGCAACCTGAGGGCCGTACCGTGGACCGACGACCTGCTCGGCGGCAACGGGCGGCAGTCCGACCGGCAGGTGATGTCCGGTCCCTTCGCCTTTCGCAACGGCCAGTGGACCATCAGGGTCGGGGTCACCGAAACCGAGTACCTGATGCGGGATCTGGGCCGCCGCCGGGACCCGATCGCGCTGCCCACGACCGCTGATGTCGACAGGGCGCTCAAGGATCCCGTCTACGACACCTCCCCCTGGAACTCCACCTCCGCCCGGGGGTTCCGCAACAAGCTGGAAGGGTGGGGTCAAGGCGGGGGGTCCGCGTCGTGGCTCATGCACAACCGGGTCCACCGTTGGGTCGGCGGGCACATGGCGGGCGGCGCGTCCGTCAACGACCCCGTCTTCTGGATGCACCACGCCTTCGTCGACCTCCTCTGGTCCCGCTGGCAGCGGCGGCACCCTAAGGCCCGTTACCTCCCCGCGAAGCGGCTTCCCCAGGGCGACGCCCAGCGCGGCAGGGTCATCGCCCGGCACCAGAGGATGCCGCCGTGGGACGTGACCCCTGATGAGCTGGAGGACCACAGCGCCATCTACCGGTACGGGTAGCAGGGCGAGCGACGCAGGGCTGTGGCCGGACGCGCGGCAGGAACGCGCACGGCCGCCTTCCCGGCCGGGTATCGCCGGGCTGCTCGACCGAGCGGGCGGTGATGCAGGCACTCGGCCGTCCGCCCGGGCGTCACCCGGGCCGCGCATGTCACCGGGTCGGCGGGGGGCCGCACGGGCGACCCGATCAGGGCGTCGTGGCATCGCCCCAAGCCCAGGCAGCCCTGGATGTTCTCGACCCCTTCTGCCGTGGTACGTCTCGCAGTTGGTCTGCGGCACCTGGACGAGTAGCTCTGACGTGGCTCAGTGGTCGTAGGCCATCGGCGACCTGGTGATGGGGGCGCCGATGGTGCGTCTGTGCCAGATCGCGCAGGTCATCGCGAGGAAGCGCTGGGCCAGCTGGACTCCGACTCCTTCGATGGTGCGGCCGCCGTCTTGTTCGGGCCCGAGCTGGCCTTCGGCTGGCGTCGGGCGGCGTGGACCTCCAGTACCGCCCACATTCGGGCCACCCCCGGCTTCGCACGCGCCTCGCTGAGCCACGCGCTCCTTGCCACCGCATCACCGCCGCAGGCGGAAGGCTCGCAGGCAGACCTGCGGGCCTTGTGACCTGATCCCGTGGTGGGGAACTTGAAGCTGGGACCTCTTCGTCCCGAAGCAACTTGGACGAGCCCTCGACCCTGGGGCATGTATCCCTCAGAGCTGCGCTGATCGTCCACAGGTGTGCGACCACGATCGTGGACAGGCGAAGGTGCCTGTTCGTAGTGCGATGTGCATCCGGACATGAAAGAGCCCCTCACGCGTTGTCGCAGGTGAGAGGCTGTGTGCGCCCCCGGCAGGACTCGAACCTGCGGCCAAGCGCTTAGAAGGCGCTTGGTGGGTCGCGAATCGCACCCTTTCTTACCTGCCCCTCTTCCCGTGCTCGGCGTCTCGTGGACCAGCCTTCGACACGCATTCGACTGGTGGCGGCCAAGTATCCGGAGACCGGATCGAGGCATCAAGATCACAAAAAGCCTCTTTTACGAGGCTGACTTCCCCCCTCGTGGCGCGCACTGTGGAGCCACAGGGGTACGGGAGGTGTGATGGATAGTCACTGGGAGCGCAACGGCCCAGAACCGTCACCGGTTGATCGGGATCTCGTAGACGATCTCGCAGTGGGCGGCGGGCACCACGATGTCCGCCGTCTCCACGGGCCGCCCCTGATCGCTGTAGTAGGTCCGCCGGATGTGGGTGACGAGTGCGGCCTTCTGGATGCCCAGAAGTGAGGCCTCCTCGGCGGTCGCCTGTCGTGGCTCCGGCTGCTCCACGGCATGGCTGACGGTGACGCCGATCGCCGCCATGCGGTTCACGACTCCCGCCCCGGCATGCGGCCCTCCCTCGGGGAGGACGACAAGAGTGCCGGCGGTGAGGTCGTATGGCTCCCAACTGGTCGACAGCTGCACCGGCCTGCCGTCGGCGAGGAACTCGTACGTCGTCCTGACGCACAGGTCACCCTCGGAGATGCCCAGCCGGGCCGCGATGTCGGCCGGGGCCGGCACCTTGGCGTCGGTCCGGCTCTCCCAGTCGCCCTGTTTACCCATGGCCTTCATGTCCGCGCGAAACGGCGACCCGTCGGGCTGCTCACGCGCCGACGAACGCACGATCCGCACCCGTTGCCGGGGCTCGGCGACGTACGTGCCGGAACCGGCGCGGCCCTCCAGGACACCCTGGGAAATCAGCAGCTCTTGTGCCCGGCGAACCACGTTCTCACCCACACCGCACTCCTGGCCGATCTGGGCACGGGAGGGGAGCCGATCTCCCGGCTCCCACTCGTGTTCCGCGATCCGGCGCCGGAGTTCGTCGGCGATGCGGAGATAGGGCGGCTGCTCAGGCATATGGAAAATCTAGTCCACTAGCTCTAATCTAGTTAACTAGCTTCACTGAAAGTGATCGCCGGTTGACGGAGGCTGCCCTGTGCCCGCTTCGGGATCTCGCGCGGCGGCCATCGCCGCCCGGCTGTCCGCCATCGGGCTCGCCACGCGCGTGGAGGAGCACGACCGGTACACGTCGATCGAGGCGGAGGTACCGGAAGCGCTCTCCGCCGACTCATGGCGGAATGCCCTGGAAGCCGTGGCCGAGGCCGATCGGTTCGGTCTCCTCGCCACCAGCCTGGACGGCCGCACCCTCTGGGCGGTCGTACACAAAGCGGTCCCCGCGACGGGCGATGTCGGGGGACCGAGCCATCAGCGATAGGAGCTGAGCAGCGTGCTCAACCGTATCCGCCGTGCCGTCTCGCTCGCCAGAGCGCGGTACACCCC
The DNA here is from genome assembly GCF_040678435.1 of Streptomyces sp. NPDC052682. NCBI lineage: Bacteria > Bacillati > Actinomycetota > Actinomycetes > Kitasatosporales > Streptomycetaceae > Streptomyces > Streptomyces sp. NPDC052682. The sequence goes on from NZ_JBFATS010000004.1 coordinate 400,871, forward strand.
CAAGGGCAGGCACCGCCGCCCCTTAACGCCCTCCCTGCCGACGGTCGCCCCCACCATTCCGGCGTCCGCCGATGCGTCGAGGCGGCCACTGGGCCGGGTCTCCGACAGCGCCGACCATCGACTCCCGCTCGCAGGGGAGGACAACGCACTCGTCCGCCCCTACGTGCTGGCCTGGGAGGAACGAGTACGGCCACGGGCGGTGTTCGTCGCTTCCCATCTGCCGGCTGAAGCCTGGGCGACCCTCGCGGGGGCCGGCTGATGTCTCCACGCCAACAGCTTCGTGTCACCGACGCTTCGGCCGTCCCCTACCGGTCGACCGCCTGCCGTATGGGCACACACCCGTTCTGCACGGAGTCCTCTCCCGTCTCCGCGCCGGTCGACCTGCCGGTTGTCTATGAGACGTGTGCCTGCCCGTGTCACTCGATCTCGGACCACTCCGCGCCGAGGGAGACGCAGCGGTGAGCCGCCGGGCACCGGGTGGCGCGCTGGTTTCCATGGTCGAAGTCACGGCAGCCACCGTGCAGTGTGGCGACGTCATTCAACTGGGCGGCAGAGCGTGCCGGGTTATGGACCTCGTCCAACTCCCTCAAGGCGCCAAGCGACTCCTCTTCGAGTCGGGCGAGTTGCTGACCATACACACGCGAACCCGGCTCGTCGCCGTTCGCGTGCGGAGAAGGCGGTGACCCGGTTCGTGCCTTCACGCCATCACGACATCGCCGACGATCTGCGGCGCCAGATCACAACCGGCGAAGTCAAACCGGGTGCACGCCTGCCGTCCGAGGCAGACCTGGCCGACCGGTACAAGGTCAGTACGACCACATTGCGGAGCGCGCTCGCAGTCCTCCAGGGCGAAGGTCTTGTCGAGAAGATCCACGGAAAGGGCAACTTCGTCCGCCGCTCCCTCCGCAAGATCGTGTACGTCGGGGGATGGGGAACGCTGGATCCCTGGACCGCCGCTGAAGCGGCCATGCGCGTCACTGTCCGTACCACCACCGTGCAGGCAGACGGCCACCTGACGACCTTGCTGAGGGTGCCGACGGGCAGCCCTGTCGCTGAGTTCTTCTGCATCAGCCACGAGGGGGACTCACCGCACGGTCTGGCCCGCATCTACATCCCGCGCGACCTGGCGCCGGCCGGGGTGCTGGGCGACGACTCTCCATGGCGGAACACGGCCACGAGATTCGCCGTCCTCGGCTCGGCACCGGCAACTGTCCGGGAGACGGTATGCGCTCGTCCACCGACACCGGACGAGGCATCCACCCTCCGGATCGGTCCAACGGCGTCAGCCCTCGCGATCACCCGGGTCGCGACCGACTCCACCGGTCGAGTCGTCGAGGCCGCGCTCCTCGTGTTCCCAGGGGATCGCGCCGACGCGGTCTTCACCACCCACGACGTTATTGATGAGAAGGGAACCCAACGATGACGGCACCGAACCAACTGCGCCTCCTCCCGTGGTCGGGGCCCGGCGGGAAGCCCTGCTACTTGGACACCGACGACAAGGCCAGCTACATGTCCCGCCTGGCGGACAACATCGAAGCGGTACAACTGGGCACGGCGGCCGAGTTGCTGGAGCATACCTCCGAGACCCTTGACGACCAGGACGCCGACCTGGAGGACTTGCACCCGCTGGCGAGGGAACTGGCCGGGGCGCTGCGGGATGTTCTCCGCGTTGCAGTCAGCCGCGGTCACCTCCTGGCGGTGAGCGACCGACATCGCTCCTGAGGACCGCTGACCAACGCGACAGAAGAAGCCCACGGCTGTGACCTCGTCGGATGCCGTGGGCTATGTGCCCGCCGCTATTCGCCGGTATCGCTCTCAGTCGCTGATGGCAGCTCGTTGTGCCTGCGGATGTGGCGTTGACGCAGCCTCCGGAGTGCTAGTCCAGTCAGACTGACCAGGACGCCACTGAGGATGTTGATGGCAAGGTCGTGGATCAGTGATCCCATGAAGGCGTGGGTGCGCTCAAGGGCCGGACCGCGCACCGCGCTCCTCGCGTGCGGAATCAGATGACTAGAGCGGCGACGCTGGATCAGCCCCGGCCCGAAGCAGGAACCAGCGTGAACGGCGACCAAGCGCCGTTCGTGCTGGTTTCAATCAACTGGTGTTCAGGCTGGCGGCAGATAGCGGGGCTGGCTAGGAGGCGCCTCTTCGACCTGCCAGATCGAGCGAGCGCATGGACAACGCGACCGTTTCGGCGTGCTGCCGTGCGGACGCCTGTGATCAGTCGCTGCCGCGAAAAGGGATCCGTGATTCCGGTACGCGCGATAGCGACCAGCGAACCGGTCTCAACGGTCATGAACCTTCGCTGACATGCGGCACACTGCCGGCGTCGCCGGACGGAACCGTGCTCGTCTTCGCGGATGTCCACCACGACCGTGGACGCTGAACAGAAGGGGCATCGCATGAGAGCTCCTCCTCGGTCAGCGCTCTCGACTAGGCCACTGTAGGGCGCCTGAGGGCTTCGCGATGGTCGAATCAGGACAACGCGTAGCTAGGTCGGTGGATGGCCCAGACAAGGAGGAGCACCGGTGTGCGGTGGACCCAGGTATGAACCCCGGCCGACGACAGTCAGCCACGATGGCGCTTGCGTCGACCGATCAGGCGCGCGCGTGCAGCGCGGCCCCCACCGACCTCAGCTACGCTGCCTGATCGACGTCCGTTAGGTCGAGCTGCGGCGGCGCAACCCTGGTGCCGAGACATTGCGCGGTGACTTCTTCGTCCCGAGGCAACTTGGGTAAGCGGTTGACCTTGGGTCGGTGTGCCTCTCACCTGCCGTGACTATCCACGGACGTCCGCGGTCGTCCGCCGCTGTGCGTCGGCGTTGTCACGCAGTTAGACACGCAGACGAGTTCGGTGCTAGCGGGCGTTGTGCCTACGTTGGCCGCTCGCTGACCTCACACTTTCTGGCGCTTGAGAACACTTGTGGCTAGGTCGTCGACAGACCGACGGAGCTCTCGGTCCGACAGTGAATCCTTGGGGCCGAACCGCTCAACGTAGAGCGTTCCTCCATCGCCTACGTCAACGGTGAGCTGAGCTTTCCAGGCGTCGCCGTACAGGACTTGTCGGGCAGCGGCACGCCCTTCGATCAGCAACGGCTCTGCCTTCTCTGGGATTACGTCTGTACCATCTACCGTCTGCTGCAAGGACTCTGTGGTGGGGTAGAAGGCGACCACGAACCCGGCTGGTTCAGCCGCGTCGTCCTGTGTCATCAGCAGATAGCAGGAGGCGCCACCCTTCTCCTCAGCCATAGGAGATGCCTCTCTGATGCTGAACTGCTGTTGCATCGCATCGCTCACGAGCTTGCAGACGGTCTTCTTGCTGACCCCGGCAATGATCGGAGCGTCTCCAGGCGCCGAGGCGCTTGTAGACCCAGATGAGTGCGCGATGGCGTAGCCGAGGCCGGCGCCGACAGCAAGAGAGAGCACTGCGGTGAGGATCAGCATGCTCTTTGCAGGGTTACGACGGCGCTTCGTGAGAGCCGCAGCCGCTTCCATGGGAGAGTCCACGGCTGAGCCACTGTCGTAAGTTGAGGTGTCCTCGCTGGCCATGGCGAGATCATCACACCGGCGCCGTAGCCGCTGTCGCGATGATGCTTGATCGTTACGGGGCGAACGACGAGCCATCAGCTTGGGAAGCTGCGATCATTTGAGGCTGATTCGGGTACTGACCTGCACGAACGGTCAAGACAGGGCTTCGTCGAACCCGGCTGCTTTCACCGTGGTTCCCCCCTGTTCCCCGCTCGATCTGGTGCGCTTGTGGTGCGGCCGTGATGCGCACACCACGGCCGCGACCTTCTGATCCGTAGCTCTACATAGATCGATCAGCAGGGATCATGCAGGGCACCATGCGGCCCCTGGGAGTGGCTATCGGTCATGGGCGGTTGCTGGGGTTGCTGTACTTCGTTGCTGTACCGCTGGCTGCGAGGAACAGTGCGAGGAAGGCCGTAGCGTCCGCGTAAGCACCCACCATCCTGGCCCAAGTTGGCGACACGACCAGGACCACTACGAGGATCGTTACAACGCACAGTTGCCGTCGTGGGTTTGACACGCAGTGCTCTGCAAGGGACAAACTCATGGCTGAGCCTCCGGGTTCAGTCGCCCACCTGCCGCTCGGCCTGCCAGCATGCGCGGTCAGGTGGGCTCTTCATCTACCGGCAGGAGGCTAGCGAGGATCGGCCATGAAACCGACACGACCCGGTTACTCTCGGATATGCCACCCAGCACGGAAATTACGATGAGTCACCTTGATCGCGCCGGGAGGTCGCGTTGCGGACAGCAGGATGACTCCCACGTCATGTACCGGAAGGTAACGTAGCGCCTCGTGTTGGCTCGATTTAATTGGTACAGGCTCGCCTGTACCCCAGCCAACGGCAGTCAGCCCCAATGACGGGTCCCTGGGGCGTCCTGCTTGGTCCGGTCGATGGCGGGAGCGTGGCGCAGGCCAGCGAGGGCCCAGGCATCCCCTAACTCAGCCAACCCTCGGCTGTTGCATTGAGGGCCTGACGGACGCTAACGTCCTCGCGTGCCTCCCCGAATCTCCCGGGGCACCCGGTAACGAGCTAAGCCGCTTTGACGGTCGGGAGAACGCAGACGAGCGACTGCGTAGGGCATCAGAGATTGGCTATAGCCGTCTCCTGGTGCACCTGCGCACCGAGACGGCTACCTGAAGGTTAGGACCGTTCGAAGTGACTGCTCGTGACTGCAAGTCGCATTACGTCGCAATCATTCTTCTCATTTCTGTTGTCTGCGCGCTCATCGCTGGGCAAGCGGCAATGCTGTGTGGCGAGGCACCATGGACATCTTTGCGATGGGCTGCCGCCGCGTTCGCCGGCGCCTTTGGGGTCACAGCACAGGTCGCTAAGTTCCTGGGCTGCTTCAGGCTTCAGGACGAGAGTTGCTGAGATAATAAAGAGAACACAACCTCAGCCGACGACAGTCAGCCACGATGACGGGTGCGTCGACGGACCAGGTGCGCGTATGCCTCGCTGCACCCTCACCGGCCTCCACCACGTTGCCGGTGCCGTCGACCAGAGCAAGTCACGACGGTCGACCCGCAACCACGATGCAGGTGGAAGATCCAGGCGGGATGAGTGCACAGATCGCCCTCAGACGAATGAGTTCCGCTTGAGGTGAGCAGCTTGGGCACAGTCTCGGCGGCCTGCAACCTTCTTCGTCGAGCCTCAGCGCGCTTGTGTCACCGGCAGCCAACTTTGTTGACCAAGGTCGCCCCGCGCCTGCGGCTACTCGGGGTGTAGGAATCCTAAGACGTCGTAGATGCCGTACCCGGGCCGCTGGCGAGATTTGGCAAAGTGGTGGTGCGCTGACCGAAAGATGGCGATAATCTGGTCATGATCTCACGAGATGGCCAAATTGAGAGCGTAGCTTCTGCTATTGATCAGGCAGCCCAGTCCCCGTCGAAATTCGAAGCCGCCCGAGCTTTGCGTACGGCCTTGCTCAGCAAAATTCCAAGCGATTCTCCGGTAGATGAGATTTCCGATCTTCCAATAAAGGCGGCTCTTTGGGCTTTCGATTACAAAATCTTTGTTGAGTGTGACAATAACCGGCAAAGGGTGGTAGTGGAGCCACGCTTTCATGGACCTTCAGGAGAAGCAGACCCGCCGAAGGTTGCTAGTGTTGCCGAAGAGGTTGTTGAGGTGTGGCATGCGCTGACTTTGAAAGTGACATCCCCCTGGGGATTGGCGCGCCTCCAGCATTTGCTATTTGAGCGACGCTTTGGACGGACCCATGAGTATGCGATCGCAGCAGCTAAAAGCTATCTAGCAGCTGCAACGAAGTGGGAAGTAGGTCTCGATCGAACAGCACTTTTGAGTATTGGTCTGAGGGTCGCCCGCTCCGTGAACTCTAGCGATCAGGCACACCTGATCGCGCATCAACTGATAAGGGACGCGCGCCAGGAACTCTCTGGAAACGGCCAACGCCCCGGTGTATTTATGCGCCTGATGGAATCCATTCTCGCGGAACGCAACCCACCAAGCGGAGTTGACGATCTACTGAAGGATGCCTTTAGCGTATATACCGACCCTTTCATTCGCGACAATATTTTGAGATGCCAAATTTCTAGGGCCTCGGGTCCGGAAGCGAAAAGGGGGCTGTGGGAGGATCTGGTAGAGGTCTGGAATGAGGCTGCGAACCACTCTAAGGGAATCGTCCGAGCCGCCTACCTAAAGAAAGCGCTCGAATGCGCTGAGGAAAGTCAAGATCGTGAACTGATTGAGCGTGCGGCTGCTAGCTTGCAGAACCTGCGAAAGGACGATCTGGGCCTAGCCACCTTTACGGCGTCGACCAGCATGGACGGTGCGGAGATTGAGCGTTTGCTCGCACCCATGGAGAGGGCAGGCAATTGGCAGAATGCTTTGCTTGGCCTCTACCAGATCTATGGCCCAGCGACTGGAGACCTAGCGCAAAATAAGGCCAGAGTGGAACAACATGCGCGTGAGTTTGTGCTCAGTGGACTATTCTCGAAAGAACTGCTCGGGGGTGACGGATTGCCACGATATCGCCCTCAGTCAGACGGAGATCGTGATGCCATGGCTCTTGCGGAGCAGGAGTCTTACAACACTCAGATCTTTGCCCCGATACTGGCGATGGCTCTTTCGCGGATAGCCGATATATATGGAGTCCCCAGCGAAAGCGAGTTGGCGGAATTTTTTACGCAAGCGCCACTCACCGATGAAGATCTGGCTCATGCGCTGGCACGAGCCTTTATTCGCTATTGGATGGGAGATGCTGAAGGGGCGGCATTCACCGTTATCCCAAGACTTGAGACCATAGTTCGTAATCTAGTGATCGCTATGGATCGAGGCGTCTATCGAATTCAGCGCGATCAGAAACCCGGGCAGTATCCTGGATTGGGGTACCTGCTTGATATCTTGAAAGACCACGGCATGGATGAGTCGTGGCATCGATGCGCACTAACAGTTTGCGCTAACCCTGCTGGCGGTTGGAATATCAGAAATGAAGTAGCCCATGGGTTTATTATGAACGTGGGTATGCCGCCTGCTGCCGTAGTACTGCAGCTTGCAGTTTATTTGTGGTCGCTAAATCCTAATCCGGACGATGCTGCTGACGGTTGATGACCGAGCGGAATCTGATTGGCAAAGGCCTGCCCAGAGAGCTACCCATGGCCGAGAGAGAGCGCTGCGAGGCGAAGCATCACGCACGTGTTGTCAGCAGCCGAAGTGGCTCGGCTGCTGGATTTTCACAACATGGCCAGTTGAGCTGGTTGGTCAGGTCGCGGCGTTCTCGTCTCTGCCACAGGTGGTTGATTGCTCCATGCGTGGTACGGGCGCCGGCCGGGCTGGAGCGGGGCGGAGACAGGAGCGCAGGCCCGGCCGGGGGCCGGGCCGCGCGCGGTGAGCGGAGCGAGCCGCCTTGATGAAGGAGAGAAGGTTTTATCCCGCTGGGATGAGGCGCTTGCCGTCGTGGCTGCGTACGTGGGGGCCGTTGCCGTCCAAGGCGTCCAGGAGCCTGACCGCGAAGACCTCGGACATGCGCTCGCTGACCTCGTCGGGCGTGAGCCAGGAAACCGCCGTGGACTCGCTCGACGTGCGCTCGGTGCCACCGGACGGCTTGCAGCGGAAGACCAGGGCCACGATGCCACGGGTGAGGTTCTTGTAGACGCCGGTCAGCTCGTCCACCTCGACGTGGATGCCTGTCTCCTCCAGGACCTCGCGGGCTACGCCGGCCTCGGGGGTCTCGTTGAGTTCGAGGATGCCGCCGGGGAGCTCCCAGGTGCCGTTGTCGGCTCGGCGGATCGCCAGGAGGCGGCCGTCCTCGCGCACCACCACTCCGGCTACGGAGACGGAGTGCAGGGGAGACGGTGTCACTTCCTGTGCTTGACTCATGTAGAGGAGCATAGGAGGCAGAGAAGGACTATGGGAACTGCGGCTGGAGGGGTCGGATCCGGGCCTCGGTACGTGCAGATCGCGGACGAGATCGTGCAACAGATCCGGGCGGGAGTTCTCAAGCCTGGCGACATGGTGCCGAGTGAGTCTGAGCTGGTGGAGCGCTACGGCGTGTCCGGCGGGACGATCCGCAAGGCCATGGTCGAGGTGCGGGCGAGCGGGCTCGTTGAGACCCGGCACGGCAAGGGCTCGATCGTGAAGAACCGACCTCCGGTCCGGCACCGCTCCTCCGATCGCTTCCGGCGTTCGCTCCGGCAGGGCGGGCAGGCGGCCTACCTCGCGGAGTCCGCGCAGTCCGGGGCCACCGCCAAGGTGAGCGTCCTCTACATCGGGCCCATGGAGGTGCCCGAGGATGCGGCCCAGCGACTGGGCGTACCGGTCGGTACACAGGTGCTGGCTCGCCGGCGTCTCTACTTCCGGAACGGTACCCCGGTCGAGACCGCGACGTCGTACCTGCCTTGGGACGTCGTGAAGGACATCCCGGAGCTGTTCGCTGAGAACCCCGGGGGCGGTGGCATCTACGCCCGACTCGAAGACCACGGACACGAGTTCGCGGAGTTCGTCGAGACGCTGCAAGCGAGGCCGGCTTCCAAGGCGGAAGCCTTGGAGCTGGCGCTGAGTCCGGGTGCGCCCGTGGTCCATCTGATCCGTGAGGCTCGTACGACCGCGGGTCTCGTGGTCGAGGTGTGCGACACCCTCATGGCCGCTGACCAGTTCGTTTTCGAGTACCGGATCCCTGCCGCCGACTGACGCGCACTCAACTCTCGGCAACCCGCCACGAGTTCCTCTTCGTGGCGGGTTGACTCATGTACAGGAGTCGGGCACTCTTCTTCATGACACTCATGTACTGAGTGGCGAACTCCAGCACCTATAGAGGAGTGGTCTCTGTGCGTCAGATCCCCGTTGACACCTCCGGCGCCGTTGTGATGGTCGCCAAGTCCCCGCAGGTCAAGGTCCGCGACCGCCGTACCGGTGAGATCGCCACCGACGCCGAGACCGGGGCCAAGCTGATGACGGTCGACGTGATGTTCGCGGCGAACGAGGAGGTGGAGATCCTCTCCATCACCGTCCCGGAGCCCGGCATCACCGGCGAGCTGGCCATGGGCACGCCGGTCGCTCTTACCGGTCTGATCGCCCGGCCCTGGGAGAACGACTTCAACGGCCAGAAGCGGCACGGCATCGCGTTCCGCGCGGTCGCGGTCACCTCGCTCGCCGATGCCGCTGCAAGGCCCAAGGCGGCCTGATCATGACCGGCTTCACGGTCTGCCTGGTGCTGGTCGTCGCCGTCGTAGGTCTTCTGCGGTGGCGGCGCCCCGCCTGGTACTGGTTGACCTTCGGGGTCGCGCTGGCCGTGGTGCGGGTCCTGGTCCGGTACGGCTCCGTCATGGATGCGTGCGGGTTAACCGTGCCACCCGCGCGGTGGCGGCTTGCCCTCGCCCGTGCCACCAACCGACCGATACCGGGGCCACGGGCCCCGCGCATCCTGCGGCTGAGGCCGACTCGCACCGGCCTGGTCGTGCGGCTCAAGCTCCGTCCCGGACAGGACGCCTTCGACATCGCCGCTGCGTCGGACCGGCTCCGGCACTCGTTCTCCATGTACGGCGTGACCTCGCGGGAGCTGCGCTCCGGCGTCGTAGAGGTGCGGATGACCGGCTACGACGTACTCAAGCGGGTGCAGATGCCGGCCGAGACCGAGACCCGGCCGATGCGGGTCCCGGTCGCCCTGCGGCAGGACGGCTCGGTGCACTACCGCGACTACCGGGCGATACCCCACGCCCTCACCCTCGGGGCCACGGAGTCCGGCAAGTCCGTCTACCAGCGCAACCTGGTCGCCGGCCTCGCCCCGATGGACGTCGCCCTCGTCGGCATCGACTGCAAGCAGGGGGTTGAACTGTTCCCACTGGCCCGCCGGTTCTCCGCGCTGGCCGACAACCCCGACACCGCCGCCGACGTGCTTGATGCACTCGTGGCCCGGATGGAACGCATCTATCAGGTCATCCGGGCTCAGCAGCGCATCGCCGCAGACGTGCCGGACGCGGATATTGCCGCAGACATCTGGGACCTGCCGTCCGATCTGCGCCCGACCCCGGTCGTGGTCCTGGTCGATGAGGTTGCCGAACTCGCCCTGTACGCCAACAAGGATGAGGAGAAGCGCCGGGACCGCATCATCACCGCCCTGGTCCGCCTCGCCCAGCTCGGCCGTGCGGCCGGCATCTACCTCGAAATCTGTGGGCAGCGCTTCGGCTCCGAACTCGGCAAGGGCATCACCATGCTCCGCGCCCAGCTCACCGGCCGTACCGCGCACCGTGTCAACGACGAGACGTCCGCCAACATGGCCTTCGGTGACATCGCCCCGGACGCCGTCCTCGCCGCCATCCAGATCCCGGCGGAGATGCGGGGGCTCGCTATCGCGGGCGACTCGTCCGGAGGATGGCACCGCATCCGCGCCCCACACACGTCGCTCCGGCAGGCCGTGAACATCTGCAACCGGCATGCCGACCGGACTCCGGACCTGCCCGAGCTGGCTCCGTTCCGGCCCGCTCTCTCCGGCTCGGCCGACGCTCCCTCGCCGACGGCCAAGCCGTCCCCGGCCACCGCCTGACTTCTCGGATCCCCACCGGTCGGCGTGACCGCCTTCGCGCCAAGTCCCTACCCCGCCATGCCCGAAGAAGGGAGATCCCGCTGTGTGCCCGAACTGCGAGGACTTCGCCCGGACCGTGCTCCTGCTCGGCCAACTCGCCCTTTACGCCGACATGACCGGCGCCGACCTGGACTTCGTTGAAGCCGTCAGTCCATCCCTCGCCGTCTCCCTGCCCGAGCCGCCGCCCGGTGTGTTCCCGGACGGCTACGACCCCGATGGTGGCCCCGCCTACCCGGGTGACTCCTGATGGGCGCCCGTCGCGGCCTCCGCGTCGACGCGGTCCTGGTGCAGGCCGTCATCGCCGGCGCACTGTCCTTCGCGCATCTGCACGACCTGGCCTCCGCCGCCGGACAGAACGGTTGGAAGGCGTGGGCCTACCCGGTCAGCGTCGACCTGCTCCTGGTGGCCGCCTGGCGGCGCCTGCGCAGTGAGGGCCCGTCCCGGCTGGCCTGGTGCTGGTTCCTGGTCGCGCTATGCGCCTCGCTCGGCGCCAACGTCGCCACCGCCGGGTTCCTCGACCTGGCCGACCCGCCCGCCTTGCTCCGCCTCGGCATTGCCGGATGGCCTGCTCTTGCCTTCCTCGGCGGCACGCTCCTCGCTCACTCGTCGGTTGCGGAGTCGGAGCCGCTTCCGTCGGCACCCGTCGTGGAGGCGGAGCGAGCGAAGCCCCCAGCCCAGCAGCAGGAACCTGACCTCGAAGTCGCTTCGGCCACAGAAGCCGTGCACGAGCCTGACGCGGCCCAAGCCCCTTCGGACCAAGCTCCCGCCGCGGCCCCCGCTCCTCAGGTCCCCGCCGTCCTGGTCGACCACGCTCGCAAAGTCGCCGACGAGTACCGCGCTCGCACCGGGGCCCCGATCGACCCCGACACCTTGCGCTCCCGCCTCGGCGTCCCACCCCACCTCGCCGACGCCATCGCCGCCCACCTCGCCTGATCGGCGAGAGAGGAAGACCAGTGACCCGTGACCCGGGCGACCTGACCGCCTCCGACTACCTCGACGGTGCCCGTGAGATGGCCGCCGCCAACCGGCCCTTCCTCGCCCACCTGCTCGCCGAGGAAGCCGCCCGCCTCACCGCCGACGCGGCCACCGCCGCCGGCATCCGGGCCAGCTTCCCCGCCCCGGCCACGACCCGAGAGGAGACCGACTGACATGCCCGCCCGCCACCACTTCCACTCCGTGATGCGCATCGGCCCGGTGCAGATCGGCACGCACCGCGACCGCAACGGCCAGACCAAGCACGCCGCCGTGTGCGGCTCCGATGGCTGCGGCTGGTCCGCCGACTACTCCAGCCAGTCCGCGGCCCAGCTCGCCGCCCGCACCCACCGCTGCCGCGTCCGCTAGGAGACATCCGCCATGCAGGTCCCGCTCTGGTTCGCGCTGCTTGCCGTCGGCTACCTCGGCGTCAAGCTCATCCGCCCGCCGGCCTGGCTCATCGGCGTTCTCCTGCTCGGCGGCTTCCTCCTCGCCGACAGCGTCCTCGCCCCGGCCATCAACGCACTCGTCAAGTAGCCCGCTCGCGAGAGGAGAACACCGATGTTCCGTCCGAAGATCCCCACCATGCCCGCGCCGACCGGGCTCGGCACACCGCCCGCCGTCGTAGAGCAGACCGCCATCACCCCGAACGCGGGGACCCCGCCGGTCGCACCGACGGCTCCGACGCCGGGCCGGCCCACGGTCCAGCTCGCCCCCGGCACCGTCCTCGCCCTCGTGGGCGGCGGCACGGCCGTCGTCCTGGTGCTGGGAGCCGTCCTGGTCTCCCTGCTCCTGGCGGTCGCCATCACCGGCGCTTCGGTCGCCGTCTGCGCGATCGTCCTGCGCTCCCTGCTCACTTCCGACGCCAAGCGTCGCTGACCGGCACCCGGGCGGCCTCGATACCGCCAAGCATCCGCCGCCCGGGCGCCGTCCCTGTCCGATCTCGCAACCGGAAGGAACCCCAAGCATGGCCCACCGCGCCTCATCTGCGACACCGAGTGCGCCGATTCCCGACACATTGCTTGACCCGATCACCCTCGGGGACGTGCTGCGGGTGGCCGCGGCCTCGGACTACGCCCGCTGGGAGGACCAGATCCGCCGTACCGGCGGCTGCTCCGACCCGATCCACCTCACCGGCTGGGTCCTTCACAAGGACAAGACCACCGGCGAGACCCTGCACCACTACTCCACCGAGCAGGAGCCGGGCGGACGCCTCCGCCTCGCCTGCGGCAACCGCCGCGCCTCCCGCTGCCCGTCCTGCGCCTGGACCTACGCGGGCGACACCTACCACCTGATCCGCGCCGGCCTGGCCGGAGACGCCCGCCGCGACGTCCCCGCCACCGTCCGCGATCACCCGCGTGTCTTCGCCACCCTCACGGCCCCCTCGTTCGGCCTGGTCCACAACCGCCCCGATCACGGCACCTGCCGCTGCGGCACCCCGCACACGTCCGATGCTCCGGAGCTGGGCACCGCCCTCGACCCGGACAGCTACGACTACGCGGGCGCCGTGCTGTTCAACAACCACGCCGGTCAGCTCTGGCAGCGCTTCACCACGCGACTCCGCCGTGAAATCGCCGCCCGCGCCGGCCTGCCCCGCCGTGAACTCGCCGAACACCTTCGCGTCTCGTACGGCAAGGTCGCCGAGTTCCAGAAGCGCGGTGCCCTGCACTTCCACGCCGTCGTACGTCTCGACGGCCCGGAGGGGCCCGGGACACCCCCGCCCGCCTGGGCCACGGTCGCCCTCCTCACGGACGCCGTACGTGCCGCCGCAGCGCACTCGTACACGTCCGTCTCGGTCCCGGCTGCCGGTGACGAGCCGGCCCGTACCTTCCGCTGGGGTCGACAGCTCGACGTCCGTCCGGTCCAGGCGTTCGGCGACGGTTCCGACATCACCGAACAGGCCGTCGCCTCGTACGTGGCCAAGTACGCCACCAAGGCCGCCGAGAACACCGGCACCCTGGACCGCCGTATCGGCGAACTCGCCGAACTCGACCGTCACCAGGTCCCCGACCACACCCGGCGCCTCATCACCGCCTGCCGCGACCTGGACAGCCTCTACCCGGACCGGCGTCTCTGGGCCTGGGCCCACATGCTCGGCTTCCGAGGGCACTTCTCGTCCAAGTCGCGCACCTACTCCACCACCCTCGGCGCCCTCCGCCAGGAGCGCGCCGAGTACCGCGCCGCCCAAGAGGCCGCCCTCCTCGGCCTCGACGACCGCGAGCCGGACACCGTCCTTGTGCTGTCCGACTGGCAGTACGCCGGCCACGGCCACACGCCGGGCGAAGCCGCCCTCGCCGCGACCATCGCCCGCGACCTCCAGACCAACCGCGATACCGCCCGCGACGCCCTCCTGAGCGAAGGGAGCACGGAATGACCACGGCCATCCGGTCACGACGAACCATGCTCACCCTCGCGGAGGTCTGCGAAGAACTGGCCATCTCACGCTCGACCTTCTACGACTGGCGGGCCAAGCGCCGTGCGCCGCGCTGCATCAAGCTCCCGAACGGCGACCTCCGGATCCGGCGGAGCGATCTCGATCACTGGCTGGACGACCGTGAGGACGCCGCCTGATGGAGACGACGTACGACGTGAAGATCTACAAGATCCTCACCTACAAGGGCGCCCGGAAGACCACGTACACTGTGCGCTGGGTGGTCGCGGGCAAGCGCTGGCGTGAGCCCTTCAACACCGTCGCGCTCGCGGAGGGTTTCCGCTCGGAGCTCATCCAAGCCACGGGCAAGGGCGAGGCTTTCGTCGTCGCCACCGGTCTCCCGGTGTCTCATCGCTCCAAGTCGGCTGCCATGAGCTGGTACAAATTCGCCGTCGAGTACGTGGACGCCCGCTGGCCTCACCTCGGCGGCAACAGCCGCAAGAACATCGCGAAGACCCTGACCGCCACCACCGTCGCCCTGCTGCGGGCGAAGCCCACCCAATTCGCGCCTGCGGCCGTACGGACGGCCCTTCGCGAATGGGCGTTCAACACCAACCGACGTCCGGACGCGCCCCCGGACGTGGTTGCCATCCTGAAGTGGGTGGAGCGGAACTCCCTGCCCGTCTCGGCCTGGGAGGACCCGGAAAAGGTCGACGAGGTCCTGCGCGCCATCGACACCCGCCTTGACGGCAAGCAAGCGGCGGCCTGGTCCCGGAAGCGCAACCGCCGGATCCTCAACGTCGCCATGAAGTACGCGATCCGGCGGCGCGTCCTTCGGGCCAACCCCCTTCCCAAGGGCAAGGAGTCCACGGCGGTCACGAAGACCACGAACGCCGTGGACAAGCGGTCCTTGCTGAATCCCGAGCAGGCAGCGGCGATCCTCGACTGGATCCGGCGCCGCCCGCGGGGCGGCAAGCGGCTCCACGCCTTCTTCGCCACGCTGTACTACTGCGGTCCACGGCCCGAGGAAGCCGTAGCCATGCGGGTGGAGGACGTGACCCTGCCGGAACCCGACGCCGACGACCAGTGGTGCGAGCTGCTGGTCCACACGGCGACGCCGGAGATCGGGAAGCAGTGGACCGACACGGGGGAGATTCACGAGCAACGGGATCTGAAGGGCCGTGCCGAGGGCGAGACGCGCGCGGTGCCGGGGCATCCGGCCCTCACGCGCATCCTGCGGCAGCACATCGAGGACGAACAGCTCCAGCCGGGTGATCTGCTCTTCCAGGGTGAGTCCGGCGGCATCCTCGCCGGCTCCGTCATCCGCCGGGCGTGGCGCAGCGCGCGTAAGGCCGTACTGCCCCCGCACGTTTTCGAGTCACCCACTGGACGGCGCGTGTACGACATCCGGCACACGCGCCTGACGAAGTGGCTCAACGACGGGATCCCGCCCGCCCAGGTGGCCGAGTGGGCCGGGAACAGCGTCGCCGTGCTGCTGGCGACGTACGCCCGGTGCGTCGACGGGCAGCTGCCGGACCTGAAGCGGCGGCTGGAGGCCGCGGGTGATCTTCCGGAGGCGGAGGTGCCGGGCGCCGGCTGATCTTCCACCGGTCGAGAACTTCGACACGTATTCGACACGGCCACCCGCGAGAACCCGGTGACAGCCGGACAGCCCCGGAGTCAGTCCTTGATCATCAAGAGGGCGTCCGGGGCTTCGTCGTGCCCGCTGAAAGCCGCTCTGACCAGCAAAAAGCCCTCCCGGGCGGGAGGGCGTAGCCTGGCGCCCCCGGCAGGACTCGAACCTGCGGCCAAGCGCTTAGAAGGCGCCTGCTCTATCCACTGAGCTACGGGGGCCTGGTGTGGTGGCCTCTGTCGTGGTGCCCGGGTGTGGGCTGATCCGCGACGTGCCGGGGACAAGGATAGGGCTCCCGGATCCGTGTCCCTGTTGCTTCGCCTCCGTGGCTCGATGTGGAGGTTCGGTGAAGCGGTCCTGATAATCGCAGGCAGGTACGAATCGTGCACTGCTTTCGGCGTCTCACGCAGCGGGTGTTGTGCACTCGTTATGCCAGGACCGAGCGTGTGTCCCACTAGTCCCTTCCATCCCTTGTGTTCCGTCGGCGCGCAGACATGCTCATATGCTTCAGAATTCCCCTAAAATTGGGCATTCTTCCCATGTGGTGACCTTGGACGTACGGCCTCAGCTGCTCGACGCACTCTCCGCCCTGCGCGACCGTGTCGCCGCCGCACGCTTTCCGCTCCCCCTGGCGGGGGCCCCACGCGCGCGTGCCAACCGCGACGAACTGCTCGCGCAGCTCGACGACTACTTGGTGCCCCGCCTGAGGGACCCCGAAGCGCCGTTGCTGGCCGTCGTGGGAGGTTCCACGGGGGCCGGGAAGTCGACGCTCGTCAACTCCCTCGTGGGGCGGCGGGTGAGCGAGGCGGGCGTGCTGCGGCCGACGACCCGGACGCCAGTGCTGGTCTGCCATCCGGAGGATCATCACTGGTTCAGTGGGATGAGAGTGCTCCCCGACCTCACACGCGTGTGGGTGCCCCACCGGGAACCGACGGACGACCTGCTGCTGCCCGGCGAGAACCCCGCACGCCTGCTGCGCATCGAGACCGCCGACACGCTGCCTCCCGGCCTGGCTCTCCTGGACGCGCCCGACATCGACTCCTTGGTCCACGACAACCGGGTCCTCGCCGCCGAACTGCTCTGCGCTGCCGACATCTGGGTGATGGTCACCACGGCCGCCCGGTACGCCGACGCCCTGCCCTGGCACCTGCTGCGCACGGCCAAGGAGTACGACGTCACTCTGGTCACCGTCCTGGACCGGGTTCCCCACCAGGTGGTGACCGAGGTGTCGCGGCAGTACGGCGCCCTGCTCACCAAGGCCGGACTCGGCCACGTACCGCGGTTCACCGTGCCCGAGCTGCCCGAGTCGGTCTGGGGCGGCGGGCTGCTGCCCACCTCCGCAGTCGCGCAGCTGCGCACCTGGCTCGTCCACCAGGCGCAGGACCCGGGGGCCCGGCAGCACGTCATGGCCCGTACGGCCTACGGCGTCCTCGACTCCCTGAAGTCCCGGATGCCCGAGCTCGCCAGCGCCGCGGCCGCGCAGTACGCGGCCGCGATGCGGCTCACCTCCGCTGTCGACGGGGCGTACGACAGCGAGCAGGCACGCGTGCGGGGCCGGCTGCACGCCGGGGCGGTACTGGCCGGGGACGCGCTCAAGCGCTGGCGCGCCTTCCCGCTTGACTGCACCGCCAGGGAATTGCTCGACGCCCTCGTGGAAAGCCTCAGCACGCTGCTGCTGTGCGCGGTCACCGCCGCCGACGAACGCGTCGAGGAGGCCTGGCGGCGTGAACCGGCGGCGGCGGCGCCCGAGCTGGCCGGCCACGACCCCGCCCTGGAGAGCGCTGAGCACCGGATCGGGCTGGCCGTGCGGCGGTGGCGGCGGGAGCTCGAGGAGTACGCCGAGGAAGAGGTGCGCGAGCTCGACCGGAACCTCGTGCCCGACCACGAGATGGTCGCCGCCCTGGTCGCCACCGCCCTGCTGGGCGGCCGCCGGGGCCGTAGCGCCGGCGAGGGGCTGGCCGAGCGGATCGGTGCGCGTGGAGCGCTGCGGCTGCGCGAGCGGGCCGGGCGGCTGCTCACCGAGCACGTCGACCGGATTATGCACGCCGAGCGCGAGCGCCGACTCGCCCCGCTCGACGCGCTCGACGTGCACCCCGAGCCCCAGGCCGAACTGATCGCCGCGCTGTCCCTACTGCAGAAGGAGAGGTGACCGGTGACCGCCGTCACTGACCAGGACCACACCGAGCACCACGACCCCACGGATCACCCGCAGGGCGCGGTGGCCGCGCAGGACCGTGACGACCGCCCCGGGAACAGCGACCCCAGAGAGGGCGGTTCGGGTAACGGCCTCACCGGGGAGGCCGCCTCCACCGGGAGTTCCGGGGGCCCTGCCGCGGAGGACGAGCGTCCGGGGGACCTGGGCGCGCCGTGCGAGGAGCCCGCGAACGACGCCCACGCGCGCGTGGCGGACAGCGACACGTCCGGCCGCCCGGACGGCGGCTCCCGTGCGGGTTCCTCCACCGGCTGGGACGACGGGCTGATCGCGCGGCGTGTGAACGACACCGCCGCGCCGCGGCCCGCCGCCAGGGACATCAGAGCACCGGTCGCCCCGGCCGTCACACCCCTGACGTACGACCCTCCGCTGCACTCGCGGCTCGACGCGATGCGGGAACTGGTGGGGCTCTCCCGCACCAGGCTGGACAGCAGGACGCTCTCCGAGGCGGGCCGGGTGCTCGACGAGGCGACCGCGCGGCGCAGGCTGTCCGGACAGCACACCGTCGTCGCCATCGCGGGCGCGACGGGGAGCGGCAAGTCGCAGCTGTTCAACGCGCTCGCCGGGGTGCCCATCTCGGAGACGGGCGTACGCCGGCCCACCACCGCCGCGCCCATCGCGTGCAGCTGGAGCGACGGAGCGGCCGGCCTCATTGAGCGGCTCGGCATCCCTCCGCGGTTGCGGCGGCGCCCCCTGCAGGCCACCGACCCGGACTCCCCGCTGCGCGGGCTCGTCCTGGTCGACCTGCCCGACCACGACTCGGCGGCGGTCCAGCACCGCGAGGCCGTGGACCGCGTCCTGGCGCTCGTCGACGCGGTGATCTGGGTCGTCGACCCGGAGAAGTACGCCGACGCCCTCCTGCACGAGCGGTACCTGCGGCCCATGGCGGCCCACGCGGAGGTCATGTTCGTCGTCCTGAACCAGATCGACCGGCTGCCCGGCGAGGCCGCCGAGCAGGTTCTCGACGACCTGCGGCGGCTGCTCGACGAGGACGGCATCGCCCTCGGCGAGTACGGCGAGCCGGGCACCACCGTGCTCGCCCTGTCCGCGCTCACCGGGGACGGCGTCGGCGAACTGCGCGAGGCGCTCGGCCAGTTCGTCGCCGAACGCCAGGCCCCGACTCGCCGGATCGCCGCCGACGTGGACGTCGCCGCCGCACGGCTGTGGCCGGTCTACGCGACCCGGCAGCGCACCGGGCTCAGCGAGGAGGCCCGGGAGGAGTTCTCGGCACGGCTCGCCGACGCCGTGGGCGCCACGGCCGCGGGCGAGGCGGCCGAACGCGCCTGGCTGCGCAACGCCAACCGCGCGTGCGGCACGCCCTGGCTGCGGCTGTGGCGCTGGTACCAGGACCGTCGGGAAGTGCCCACCGGGCGGCTCCCGCTGCGGGCCCCCGCCGACGAGGAGGCCACGGCCCGGCAGCAGGTCGAGCACGCGGTGCGGACGGTGGCCGAGCGGGCCTCGGCGGGGCTGCCCGCGCCGTGGGCGCAGGCGGTGCGCGAGGCGGCCGTACGTGGCTCGCAGGGGCTGCCGGAGGCGCTGGACGAACTCGCCGCCCGCGCGGGAGTGCTCCCCGGGCGGCCGCCGCGGCCCGGCTGGTGGCCGATGGCGGTGCTGGCCCAGGCCTCGATGACCCTCCTCCAGTTCGCCGGGGGGCTGTGGCTGCTGGGCCAGATCATCGGGTTCATGTCGCCGAACCTGGGAGTGCCGGTGCTGCTGATGGTGATCGGCATCGTCGGCGGCCCGCTCATCGAGTGGAGCTGCCGCATGGCGGCCCGGGGCCCGGCCAGACGGTACGGGCAGGAGGCGGAACGGCGCCTGCGGGAAGCGGCCGCGGGGTGCGGCCGGGCCCGTGTCCTCGATCCCGTGGCGGCGGAACTGCTGCGGTACCGGGAGGTGCGGGAGCAGTACGGGCGGGTGATCGGAGCGGGGGCTCGCGGGTGACACCGGCCCCGGTGCCGGGGGTGGTCCCGGTCGGGATCGCCAGGGCTGATCTCGGTCGGGTCGTGGGAGGGGGAGATGACGTCGGCCGGGATCGTGGGGGCGGCCCGGTCGGGATCGCGTAGGCAACCCGGTCGGGATCGCGTAGGCAACCCGGTCGGGATCGCGTAGGCAACCCGGTCGGGATCGGGTGGGCCGAGCCTGCCGCCGGTGGCCGTCGGACCGCCGGTGGCCGTCGGACCGCGGGTGGCCGTCGGACCGCCGGTGGCCGTCGGAACGGCTCGGTCCGGGACCGGCCGCCGGGCGTGACGTGTCACCGGTTGTGAGGCCTGGCGGGGTGAACCCACGACCGGAGGGGGAGGGCGGACCACCCGTTCGAGTGGCGGAGTTCTCCACAGACGAGCACCGGTCCACAGCGCTCAGCGGGCTCGGCCCGGCGGAGGCAGTCTGGCGGCACGGCGTTCGCGACGGACGCGGGCGCCGTGCCGGCGGCGGTCCGTACGTCTCGCACGGGCGCCGCGGCAGACGCAGCCGTACGGGACGGGCCCGTACGCGTGTCCCGCCCGGCCGTGGAGCCGGGCGAGGGAGGGGTTCGCGATGAACGAGACGATGGTCTGCGCGGTCGGCAGGGTGGCGACGACGCCGGTGTACCGGGAGCTGGCCTCCGGTCCGTCGGCGCGGTTCCGGCTGGCGGTCACCGCGCGCTACTGGGACCGCGAGAAGAACGCCTGGACCGACGGACACACCAACTTCTTCACCGTGTGGGCCAACCGGCAGCTCGCCACCCACGTGCAGGCGTCGCTGTCGGTGGGAGAACCGGTCATCGTGCAGGGCAGGCTGAAGGTGCGCACGGATGTGCGCGAGGGGCAGAACTGGACCTCGGCGGACATCGACGCCGTGGCGATCGGGCACGACCTCACCTGGGGCACCTCGGCCTTCCGGCGCGCGGGCCGGCCGGAGACGGCGGCCGCACCGGCGCAGCCCGAGCCCAACTGGGAGACACCGGCTGCCGATTCCGTCGACGTCGAGATGCAACAGGGGCGTGAGCCCGCAGTGGTGACGTGACGTCACCTGTCGGGCGCCGTTGAGCGAACTGCGGCTTATCGGCGAGTGCGTACCGGACGAACCCGGGTGGATTTGTCGATAAGCCCTGCTCGCAAGGGCCTTGGCGATAACGATTACGAGTCGGATCAGGGCCCCCGACGGCCTCGCCGGGAAGCGGGCTCCGCGGCGTCCCTAGGATGCCGGGCATAGCTCTCGGAGCTGCGAGATTCTGCTGGTGGGACCGTCCCCCCACGTCAACGGGTCCTGCTCGAAGGGGAATTTGGTGATTGCTGCGATCTCTGCGTTGTCCGCGCCCCGGCGTGGGGCCGCCCGCGTCGGCGCCGCGGGCCTGGTGTCCGGGCTGCTCGCCGCCGGGGCGCTGGCCGGTGCCGGGCCGGCCGCCGCCGAGGAGGCAGCGCCGAGCCAGAGCGGGGCCACCGCCACCATGGGAGGTCTCAAGACGTACGGCTCCGCGGTCATACACGGCGACGCCGGGGACCAGCAGGTACCGGCGGGGCTGTTCGAGATGTCCGTCGAGGGCGGCGGCACCCTCCAGACGTACTGCGTCGACCTGTACCACCCAACGCAGCGCGACGCCCGGTATCACGAGACGCCCTGGAGCGGCACCTCGCTGGGCGCCAACAAGGACGCCGGCCGGATCCGCTGGATCCTGCAGAACTCCTACCCCCAGGTGAACGACCTCGCGGCACTCGCCAGGAAGGCGGGAGTGCGCGGCGCGCTCACCGAGCAGGACGCCGCGGCCGGTACGCAGGTGGCCATCTGGCGCTACTCCGACCAGGCCCACGTCGACGCCCTCGACCCGCAGGCCGAGCAGCTCGCGGACTACCTGCACAAGAACGCCCGCGACCTGCCCGAGCCGAGGGCGTCGCTCAGCCTCACCCCGGCCGCGGTCGCCGGCAGCCCGGGTGAGCGGCTCGGCCCGGTGACCGTGCGCACCAACGCGCGCGGCGTGACGGTGACGCCCCCGGCGGACGCCGCCACCAGCGGCGTACGGATCGTCGACAAGACCGGCAAGGCGGTCACGTCGGCCGTGGACGGCAGCCAGGTGTTCTTCGAGGTACCGAAGGACGCGGCGGCCGGCACCGCCGAACTGAGCGTGCAGGCCTCCACCACCGTCCCGGTCGGCCGGGCCTTCGCCGCCGATGGCCGCAGCCAGACGCAGATCCTGGCCGGGTCCAGCGCCTCGACGGTCTCGGCGGCGGCGCACGCGACCTGGGGTGAGCGCGGGGCGATACCCGCGCTGTCCGCGGCGAAGAACTGCGCCAAGGGCGGTGTGGACGTCACGGCCGTCAACCAGGGGGACACGCCCTACACCTTCGAGCTGGCCGGCACGGAACACACCGTCGCGGCGGGTGAGACCCGTACGGTGACGCTTCCCTTGCCCGAGGACCAGGCGTACGACCTCACGGTGCGGGGCCCCGGCGGGCTGGAACAGCGGTTCACCGGCATGCTCGACTGCCGCGTCCAGGGCGCGGAGAGCGGCGCCGGCACCCAGACCCTCTCCGACCCGAGCCCGGCCACGGTGGTCACCCCCACCTCACCGACCAACCTCGCCGCGACCGGCGCCTCCAGCACCACCCCGTGGATCGCCGGCACGGCGATCACCCTGGTCGTGCTGGGCGGAGCGGCCCTGCTGATCGTCCGCCGCGGGGAGACGACGGCGGGGGAGTAGCGAACCAGCCGCTCGGCACCGAGCCCGGGGATCAGCGGTCTCCTGCTGCCCTGGCAGGCGACGACCGACAGCGACGGTCATGCCACCGCCGCTGACAGCGAAGCCCCAGGTCACAGCCCCCGCCTCCCAGGCGTTTCCACCCAGGGGTACGGCGAGACCTCGCCCGGCGCGGTCCGGGGCCGGTGTCCCGCCCACCGAGTGGTGGCTGCGGACCAGCGCGGTAAGAGTTTCCCTACGTCTATCAAGGCGGCTCGCTCCGCTCCCCGCGCGCGGGCCGGCCCCCGGCCGGGCATTAGGGAGCGATCGAACTCCTGAAGCGGTGCTCACCAGCCTCGGCCCTACTGCGGGCGTGCCAAGTAGGGTGCCGCTCGTGAACACTGCTCCTGATCACGTCGACAGCAGAGAAGAACTGGCTGCCTTCGTCCGTGCCCTCCACCGCAGCCACACCGAGGAGGGCCACTCATGGGAGAACGCGGACCTTGCGAGTTTCCTGGAGGCGCTGGCAGCCTGGATCGACGACGCGGACGGCTGGTGCAGCAACGCCGGCCGCAATATGCCCACCAGCGGTGATTGGAGCTTCTTCGCACGAGCCTTGCAGGCTGCGACCACCTACGAGTAGTCCGTGGCTCACGGCAGACGCGCAGAGCGGACGGCAGCGCCCGTGCCAGACACGTGCCAGATCGTGCGGGGAACCACGGGGAATGGCGGGGACCAGGCGGTCAGTCAGTCGGGCCCCGCGTCCGCACCACCGCAGGTCAGTCCAGCAGTTGTCCGCTCGCAACCCCAGATTCCCAAGCTGAGGGCGCCCGCCGCCTGCCCGGGCTCCTCGAAGAGTCAGAGAAGGTCCCGCCAGAAGCGCACCGTTGCTCGCGGCTTCCAGCTCTCGTCAACCTCGCCCCGCGCCTCGTCGAACTCCCGATGCATGTAGTCGACCAGGTCCAGCCCGTAATAGATGATGTCGGTCTGCCACATCGAGAGCACCGGATGCCCGAAGCTGCCTCGTCCAGCGGGCAGGTACCGGTGGGCGTACACGGGCACCAGCACCGGTGCCTCCGCCAGATGACGCCGCGCCGCATCCAGTGCCGCCGCATCGTCAGGCGGACGCTCGCCCCAGCCCTCATACCAGAACCCGTTGTGCTCGACGTCGAGCAGAACACCCTCGACCGGCCAGTCGAGCTGTCTGCGCAAGCTGTCCGGGTCGCCGCCCCGCCACTCCGGCCAGGGCCTGGACCAGGTCTGCCCCTCCTCGGGAGGAACGTTGACCGGTAGGCCGGCCGCAAGGAACGCTCGGTGATCGTCTGAGAACTCGAAGCCGTAATCGCGCTCGATGCGCGCGAACTCGGCGTCCGTCAGCCCCGGCTCAAACTCATAGAGGCCCGTCTCGACCAGGCGGCGTGCGGCCTCCGCGCCCAGACCTGCTCCCTCATTGCTGATCACCGCCGCACGCTAGCGCCAACCGGCGCGCGCAGTCACCCGAGTCGTGTGCGGTCCCCGTCTCAGTTTCCGTCTCATTCAGCACGGTTCACGGCCGTTCAGGGGAGACCGGAAGCCGAGAGCGACTGAGCGTCCAGCCGTCCATGAACGCAGGTGAACGCCCCTGCACCCAGCCCAAGACGCCATCAACACTGTTGGAAAGCGTGCGCCAGCCCGGAGTGCAGCGAGGGGCGAGGCACGGCGGCCGGCGCCTGGTGATAGACAGCCGCCATGGCGCAGTTCTTGGTACTTGCCGACAGCGAGGCGGGCACATGGCGAGTCGACGTTGAGGCGCTTCCCACAGCACTACGGACTCGATGGGCACCAGTTGAGATCGACCCGACTCACCGAAGCGAGGCACGAAGCTTCAGCTGGTCCTTCGAGACGGAGAACGGCCCAGGCGAGGCATATCTACACAGGACGGTACCTGCCTGTACCTGGACGTCTGGCGGGCGGACGCCGTGTGGCTGGCGATCGTGTTCCGCAGACTCGCTCCGGCTCACCTTTTCGTGGGGTTCTGCGACGAGGGCTATACCTTCGACGTTTGCCTCCGGCCTGAGGCCACCGAGGCGGAGCTGACTGACCTGATAAGGCAGTCTGATCCAGCTGCAAAGTGTCCGCGCACCACAAGCGCACCAGATTCAGTGGGGAACAGCGGGGAACCACGGTGACCGCAACCGAGCCTGGCGAGGCCCCTGCTCGACTGTTTGTCCAGGTCAGCGCCCGAACTGCCGCGAATGATCGCACCTGCCCAAGCTAATGGTTCAGTTGATTGGGCGCTCACATCTACTGGGTCGTGATCACCGGCAAGGGCAGGGCAAGATGCCGTCCATGGTCACTCCGTTCCTCAACGCCCGAGGAGAGGCCGAGGACGGCCCGTACCGCTGTCCTTGCTGTGGCTTCCTGACACTCGATGAGCGTGGCAACTTTGACATCTGCCCTGTGTGCTTCTGGGAGGACGACGGGCAGGACGACCACAATGCTGACCGGGTTCGAGGTGGCCCGAACGGCCGGCTGAGCCTCACGGAGGCGCGTCAGAACTTCCAGGCCATGGGAGCCTGCGACGAGCGGTGTACCGCGTTCGTACGCGAGCCTCTGCCGGACGAAAACCCAGCGATCTGACATCACCAGCTGACACAACGTCCCAGACGGCCACGGATCCCGGCGCCCTGGACTGGACACCGAAACGGTCGGCAAGCAGATGTCCGAGCATCCCACCTGCCCCATGGATCGAACTGCCCTTGGGGGCATGCCGCGCTCTGGTGAGGGTCACGGCACGGCGGATACGGTTGAGCACGCTGGTCAGCTCCTATCGCTGATGGCTCGGTCCCCCGACAGCGCCCGTCGTGGGGGCCGTTTTGCGTACGACCGCCCAGAGGGTGCGGCCGTTCAGGCTGGTGGCGAGAAGTCCGAATTGATCGGCCTCAGCTACCGCTTCCATGGACCTCCGCCATAAGTCGGCGGTGAGTGATTCCGGCACTTCCGCCTCGACCGACGTGTGCCGGTCGTGCTCCTCCACACGCGCGGTAAGTCCGACATTTGTGTAAAGCTAGTTGGATACCGTTTTCTTTGGTGTGATCGTTCGTTGATCCGTCCATGATGGATCTGGTTGAGCGGTTGGTACCGGACGAGTTATGGATGCTGTTCCGGCGGGTGGTGCCGCCCACGGAGGTGAAGCGCCCGCAGGGCGGCGGCCGGCGACGGGCCGGTGACCGTGAGACCCTGGCAGCGATCATCTTCGTGGCCACCTCGGGCTGCACGTGGCGGCAGCTGCCGCCGGTGTTCGGGCCAGCCTGGCCCACGGTTTACCGGCGCTTCGCCCAGTGGAGCCGGGCCAGGGTGTGGGCCAGGCTCCACCGGGTCATCCTCGACGAACTCGGCGCTCGCGGTGAGCTGGACTGGTCGCGGTGTGCCATCGACTCGGTCAGCGTGCGGGCGGCAAAAGGGGGCCACTGACCGGACCGAATCCGACCGACCGCGGCAAGAATGGATCGAAAATCCACCTGATCACGGACCGGAACGGACTGCCCCTGTCGCTGGGTATCTCCGGTGCCCACATGCACGACAGTGTCGGCCTGAAGCCGCTCGTGCGCGGAATCCCGCCCATCCGCTCCCGGCGTGGCCCGCGTCGCCGACGTCCGGCCAAGCTCCATGCAGACAAGGGCTACGACTACGACCACCTGCGTAGATGGCTTCGCCAGCGGCGCATCCGTCATCGCATTGCCCGCAAGGGCATCGAGTCCTCGCAGCGTCTTGGCCGACACCGCTGGGTTGTTGAAAGGACGGTGTCCTGGCTCGCTGGATGTCGACGCCTGCACCGCCGCTACGAGCGCAAGGCCGAGCACTTCCTGGCCTTCGTCGGCATAGCCGCAGCCCTCATCGGCTACCGCCGACTCAGCCAACGGCTATGACCTGAGC